>CAZLYS010000202.1:0-7460 GCA_964563415.1 uncultured Halomicronema sp. | reverse complement strand
CTCTTGCTGGTGTTGGTATTTCTCGGTGGGGTGCTTGCTAGCAGCATCGCCTTATCCTCGGTACTCAATCGCAGCACCCAGGGGCAACTCACCACCAAAGCCCTCATGTTGATGGAGACCATGAACTCCATTCGGGCCTACACCAGTGAGCATGTGCAGCCAGAAATTGCTGATCGCCTCGACGAAGAATTTTTGCCCGAAAGCGTCCCCGCTTATTCCGCCCGAGAGGTCTTTGAAACCTTTCGTTTAAACCCCAGCTATAACGACTTTTTCTATAAAGAAGCGACGCTGAACCCCACAAACCTGCGAGACAAGGCTGATGCCTTTGAAGCCGAGTTAGTGAATGATTTTCGTGCCAACCCCAATAATGCTGCAGAAGTCAGCGGCTTTCGCAGCACTCCTGCTGGCGATCTCTATTACATTGCGCGTCCCATTAAAATTGGCCAGCAAAGCTGTCTGGTCTGCCACAGTACCCCCGCAGCGGCTCCTGCCAGCATGATCGAGCGCTATGGTGCCGATAATGGCTTTGGCTGGGAGCTTGATGAAATTGTTGGAGCTCAGATGATTTCGGTACCGGCCGAGCGGGTTGTGCACAGCGCCCGGCAATCTTTGGTGTTGATTTTAGGCATCTTTATCATCGCCTTTGCGGTGGCGATCGTGCTGGTGAATCTCTGGCTCAAGCGCTTTGTCGTCCGGCCGCTCAACCGCATGGCCCAGGTCGCTGAGGCCGTCAGCATGGGAGATACCGAAGCAGAATTCACGCAAGATTCTCAAGACGAGGTCGGTAAGCTGGCAGAAGCCTTTAACCGTATGCGCTTAAGTCTGCAAATGGCGATGCAGCGTCTAGACCGCTATCGCGAGGGACGGCGCAGTTCGGCTAGTGACTTATCCCAGTAACTGTTGTTGAAATTCCTGAGCCTTTTTGGGGTCAGGAATTTCTGCTGCAAGTTGGGTCACAAAGTCGCGCTGCGGCAG
Source organism: uncultured Halomicronema sp. (assembly GCA_964563415.1). Lineage (GTDB taxonomy): Bacteria > Cyanobacteriota > Cyanobacteriia > Phormidesmidales > Phormidesmidaceae > Halomicronema. The sequence goes on along the minus strand of CAZLYS010000202.1, from coordinate 6,485 downwards.
GTGGGCATAATCGGCCAAGGCATCTTCGAGCAATAAGGGGGCCATCGGGCCTACACAACGGGCAAGGACCTGCTGACACCGCTCAATAAAGTCTTCACTAAGACCCGAGACTGGCTCACCTGAAACCTGGTTGCCACCGTTGATCGAGGCACCAGAAGTGGCCACTGAGCTGGCCCGCGAGGGGCCGTTGTTACCTCGACTGATGGAACGAGAAGCACTGGTATCGCCTTGCGATCGCGCTAGACCTTGGCTATTGGTCGCCTGACTGTAGGTTGTAGACGATGGCCGCGGCAAATGGATGCTGCTGACAAATTGCTCAGCTTGCTTGCCATCAGAGAGTTGAGACGCCAGAATTTCCACCAGTTCGTGGGGATTAGCATCGGGATATTGCTCAATGGTGTCTTCGACGATGAGCGTTGCCATGGGACCAATGCAGCGAGTCAACTCCTCCCGGCAGCGAGCCACAAAGGCTTCGTCTTGTAGCACCGAGGTAGACCGAATCTGCATCGGGGCGTTGAATTCTGGGGCTGCCTGAGGATCTGGCGAGAGATCGATGCGCGTCATGGTGAGCATCGACTGGGGCAGTGGCGAACTTACTTCGTCTACCTCTAACAGCGGCGTGAGCGCTTCGAGCACCGCTAAGGCTGTCTGAAATCGGTGCTGAGGCTGACGATGGGTCAGCTTAGAGAGCAAAGCCGCGAACGATTGGCTCACTGCCACATGCTGCTGCCAATGCCAGTCTAGGGTATTACGATCCATCAGTTCACGAGGATAGCGACCCGTGAGCAGGACGATCGCGGTGACGCCTAACGCATAGAGGTCGCTACAAGGAAAGCACTGGCCCAGTTGAATCTGCTCGGGGGGCGAATAGCCGAATTTACCCACTACGGTGGCCGTGCGGGGCGATTCGTCATCGGGTTCAGCTTCCCCCGATAAGATTTCGTTCATGGCATCGTTAACCAGCCCAAAATCAATCAGGATGGGCAGGTCGCGATCGCTGCAGTACATCACGTTGTCGGGGGAAATATCACGATGCACGATATTTAAATCATGCAGATACTCCAGCACCTGCAGCATATGAACTAACCAGCGTTTCACCTCTGGTTCAGAAAAGGCTTGGCCGTTGCGCTTGCGTTCTTTCAGTAAATGCGAGTAGGTTACGCCATCGATATATTCCTGCACGATAAACAGGCGCTGCTCTTGGGTAAACCCAGCCAGAAATTTGGGCACCTGGGGATGGTTGATCTGATACAGCGTCTTGGCTTCACGTTTGAAAAGATCGAGGGCCTTTTGCAGCGATCGCTTTGATGCATTGCGCGGAAAGAACTCCTTCAACACACAGGATTCGCCAAAGCGCTGGGAATCTTCCACCAGATAAGACCGGCCAAACCCCCCTTGCCCCAACACCCGCTGAATCACATAGCGCCCTCCGACCTTGCTTCCGGGGCCTAGCTTGGCCCGGGGTGAGCCGACTCCCCGATCACTCTCGCGCTGAGAGGGCTCTGAAGTAGCGTCTGAAGCTGGTTCAACGACGGCAGAGGCATTCGCTTTGCCCTGAGGGTCAATATGGTAAGCCGGTTGAGGATCTTGAATATTCTTCAGATGCAGCGGCCCGGCATAGGCAGCATTAAACTCAACGCGAGATTTCACCACATCATGCACAATCTTGGAAATGCAGATGCCTCCGGGATGAGCTTCTGTTTGCAGGCGGGCCGCAATATTCACACCATTGCCCATGACATCGCCATCTTTAAAGAAGACATCGCCTAAATGAACCCCAATCCGATGTTCGAGTCGCTGTTCTGGAGCGATCGCCTGATAGATCTCCGCGAGTTGATGCTGCATTTCTAAACTGCAATTCATCGCTTGGACTGCACTTGAAAAGCACATTAACAGCCCATCTCCTGTGGACTTAATCACCCGGCCTTCAAAGCGCTGGCAAAGTGATTCCATCAGTCCCAAATCACGATGAATTAGGTTGAGGGTATCTTCTTCATCGACAGACATGCGGGCACTAAAGCCAACCGCATCAGTCACAATAATCGCCGCAAGGGTTCTCTGTCCTTGTGACTTATCAGGAGACGAATAATTCATAACTGGTAAACATAGATCACCAATCGCCAGACCCTTTACTCAAAAAGTCCTGTCGTTACCTAGATGCTTCACCCCTGACTCCCTGATTTACCTACGGTTTAACGTAGGACACTTAAAAAAGTGGGCGATAGATGCGAAACCAACCGGAGGACGATCAAGATCGAGATTATTCCAGTGGCTCATTATCCATACCGTAGCTTAAGCACCTGAGAATTTAGTAAACATTGAGTAGGTTTTACGGAATCTTACGGATGACATCAGGAAAAACCCGTATCTCTCACGAGACTTTATATTACGGCAGTCAAATAAACCTCTCGCCGCTGCCTAACGCCCCAGTTTCACTCTAGAGTTACCCATGTTGGATGTCTGAGGGTAGCAGCGTGAGAAATCTGTCTTGAATTGTAGAAAACGGGTTTGAATTAAAGAGGGGACAGGTCATCTGATGAAGTCGGTCTTTAGGACAGCACGAGTTGCCAGAGTAGGAATGCGCTCATGCCGATGACGATGGTCAGCAACAGATTCTGACGCCAGAGACCGATCGCTAAGGCCGCGATCGCCCCCACCAGACGAGGATTTTGCCAGCCAAACCACAACTCACCCGATTCGACGAACACGGCTGGAACGACGATCGCCGTCAACACCGCTGGGGGCACGTAGTTCAACGCTTGTAGCAAGCGGGGCGGTAATCTGAGGCGGCCGCTCATCGCTAAAAGAGGATAGCGAATGCCAAAGGTGACGAGCATCATGCCGCCAATTAGCAGCCATTCTGAGTGATTCATGAGCGAGATGCCTCCGGTTTTTGAGTGGTTTCGACCAGGACACCGACTAAAATGCCCGCGATCGCCGCGACCATGATGCCGAGTTGATGGGGCAGCGATCGTGCCAGCAAGGCGGTTATCCCAGCGACGATGACCGTGGCCACCATGGGCCGAGTTTTCAGATAGGGAATGGTCATGCCGATAAAGGTGGCGACCATGGCAAAATCCAGGCCCCAGTTGGCCGCATTGGGAAGGGTTTGCCCCAGGGTGATGCCGAGCCAGGTGCAAAGCTGCCAGTTGCCGTACATCGACAGCGCTGACCCGAGCTGAAACCAATGTTTGTAAGGCGATGGATCAGGCTGTTGATACCGCTGAATTGCCACCATAAAGGTTTCATCCGTGAGCCAAAAGGCCAGCGCCGCCTTCCAGCCCTGCCCCAAATCTTGTAAGTACGGCACGAGGCCCACGGCATACAGCAGATGACGCAGATTCACGACCCAGGTGGTCAGCACGATGATGCCAAGGGGGGATCCGGTGGCCAATAGCCCCAGCGCGATGAACTGCGATGAACCCGCAAATACACAGGCCGACATCGCCGCTGCCCCCGCCATCGAGAGTCCACTGGTTTGTGCCAGAGTGCCGAAGATAATCCCAAAGGGAGTCGCCCCCACAATCAACGGAATGGTCTGTCGTGCCCCGGCCCAAAATTCGCGCCAAGGCCCCGTTTTGAGATGGGCATCCGCAGCGATCTCCATTCTCCTCCTCCCGATTGAAAAACTTGCTACACCAGCGTATTGGTGGGGAGGTCAGCGTGTCTTGAACGTTTTTTCACTGCTATCTAGACGGGCGATCTCCGACAGCCCCGCTGATACCGTCCTGGAGTCACGCCTACTAACCGTTTGTAATAACGGTTGACACAGCTGTTAGTTTTGCTTTGCCACAGATGGAACTGGAACAGGATCACCTCGACTTCCTAAAAGCCATAACTGAGGACAGGCCTTGATGTATGGCGATTGAGAACCAGAACTGCACAAATTAAGCTTCTATGATATAGTACAAATGTATTTATATTGAGCGAGCTGCATTGGATAGCCAACGGAAATCTATCTCTCCTTAAAGGTGAAGAAACATGACACTCCAGAACACCATCCATCATTACCTTGAAACCATTAGCTCTGATTCCCCTGGTATTACTTGTCCAGCCTGTGGTTCCATCATGGGTATACGACGGCAAGGCAGCACGGAAATGATCCTGACTGAGAATGCTCGTTTGGAACTGGATGGCTACTTAGCAAGCTATCGTCGTTTTTTGGAGAAACTGGAACTTCTGCTGGAGCAGCAGAATATTTATCACAAACCCTATCCTGGTTCCTACCCTTACAAAAGAGAGGTGGCGCACTATAAAGGCGACAATGAAGTTATTGAGTTCAACCGAGGGGGCATCTATAAAGGCATCGTTGCAGAACCTGTGATTGACAAATTGGTACAGGAGCTTGATTTCTTTCAATGGATTGAAAGCTTCTATTCCTTCCCGCGTCGATTGGAGCGGCAAGAAATCTCGGCCCAGGATATCGAGGCCATGTCGCAAAAAGCTACGAGTATTTTGCTGGGAGGCTTGGAACCACGATCTATTGCTGGTTCTCTAATGGATTTGATTTTTGATCAGGCGCATGTTTCAGCATGGCGAGAGAAAATAATCAAATCTATCTCACCAGAGACATGGAATAACTTTTTAAACACCATTTGCCCAGCTATTCAAGGGTACCTAAGTCTTATTTACAACAACCCAAAAGGGGAAACGGCAAGAATGCCATTCAGCGCAAAAAGCCAATCTGACCCTGATCTGAAGGAAGGCGTTTTCCGTGTTCAGTTTATTCTTGTGGCTTTGCTGGGGCATTGTAGCAAGGAGAGCAACGCTGTTCATCTAAATGAGATTGGTGTCACTCCAGGTGTGCCCCTCACCCTACCCCGCAAAACTATTGTTTCGCCCAAACACCTGCAAGAATTGCTTCAGTCTGAACCTGTGCTTGGAAACCCCCGTATAGGATTAAGCCAGGATTTACTCCGTCAACTCAAGCAAGATATGGGAGCGAATCGAGACAGTAATGGTGGTCAGGCTTCTGTAGAAGAGATCCTCATGACTCTCAGGCATGAAATTCACCAATTCGTGCATTTTACCTGTAGTGGACCTGTTGGAAAACAGCCTATTACCCATTCTGATGACAAATCTTCAACTTCTAAGGAAACTTCTGATGACAAATCTTCAACTTCTAAGGAAACCTGTGGTTGGTACCCCAAGCCCGAGCCTACTCATTCAGTTATTTTGTTAGGGAGCCCTGGCACAGGAAAGTCGTCAGTTATGTTAACTGGCTTCACTACCTTCTACGACAATATTTTTGCCCTTGGTGCAACTATTTCCTTTGACTCTCCTGAAGATGAAGTCCAAATGAGAAGACTGAACGAGGATTATTGGGCAGGTAAAATGCCTCAGCCTACGGAGAAAGGGGCACGCACCACCATCAAGCTATCGGTGGAGTTTCCTGAAGAGCACTTCCGACGTGCTAATTACGTTTTTACGGATATCGCAGGGGAAGTTATGGCACGCAGTTTAACGGATGAAGGCTCTGACCCAGCAGTTCTCAGAATTCTCAAAAATGCAGAGACCATTATCTTTTTCTTTGACATTTCGATTGAACCATCTATTCGAAAGAAATTGACCGAGGGTGATGATGGCACATGGAAATCAGTAGAAGACAATTTTGCACGTGTTTGTAAGCATCGTATGGAGGAGGATAAGGATAATTCCAGCCGTCCTCAGAAAGCGGAGTCCAGGGCATCTGTGAGTCAGCTGCAACTCCTGAAGCGATTAATTCGAGATTTGCAGGTTCAGCGCGGCACGGATGATTTAGAGTCCGCTGACCTCAATTTCATCTGTGTGGTTCCAAAGCTAGACTTGTATGTCAATGAAGCAAATAAAGAACGTTACTTCTTCTCTGAATTAGTCGAGGAACTCAAACGTACAAATATTCTGGTGCACTCTAATCGGGGCAGGGGAGATGAATCATTTACTGGGCTACGATCTCTGGGTGGAACTCTAGCCAAATTCCAAGAGCTTGGCCCTACTGAAAACGGTAGTAGTGGCAACAGCGGCAGTGTTAGCATACAAAAACACATTGGGCAGTGGCTTTCGGAACGAACCTTAAACCATCTCAGCAAAATTGGTAATGCTCTCGACCCAGGTACGGCTGCTCCGATCAAAGCCTCTCTAAGTAAGACCTTAGAGGTGGGGTTGATTGCAACTCTCCATCATGTCTTTGGGAAGGAAAAGGTATATTTTCTACCTGTTTCAGCACAAGGTAAGGACAGTGATGATCTGGAGCTTGGGGATCCTCCTAACCAGAAGTTGTCGGAGTACGTGTTTATCTTACCTGTGGTGCTATCCGTGAAAGAGATTCAAGCCAGATCGGTTCCTAACGATATGCTCCAGGAATACGGAGTTAATTTTGCAATGCCCCAATCGAGCCACCTGGCATAATATGCCTGCCCATAAAAAGGCTTTAAGCAAAGTTATAGCGGGGCATGAACGGATCGCCGACAGCCCTGCTGATACTGTCCGGGGGTGACGCCCACCCA
>CAZLYS010000201.1:0-7487 GCA_964563415.1 uncultured Halomicronema sp. | reverse complement strand
ATCTCCCCCCTTCGCCCCCTTGCCCCCTTGCCCCCAGAGCCCTCAACTCCGATCTGTAGCTCTATCCTGGGGAACTGGTATTAATCGTTCCTCAGCAGCCGCCAGGAAAATTTGAAGACTTGTTTTATCACGGTTCCAAACTATGCAGAATCCTGAATCGTCTCGCAGTGCGGGCTTAAGGCGTCGGGTCGTCAGTGCGATTAAGCTGACTCGCTTAATTAGTGTATTGGCCGTCCTATCTTCTTTAGTTGGGGCCTTGCTCATGTTTTGGATTGGTACCACCAATACCATCCAAGCCATTTTGCTAGTCGTGGGCAGGAGCGAAGCCATGGTCGAGGGCAGCCGTATTGAGCCGAGCGAATTAGTCACAATTGAGCTTTTAGAGTGCTTAGACCACTTCTTAGTGGGGCTAGTGTTTTTGTACTTTGCCTACGGCATTTATGCCTTATTTCTGCAACCAGAAGAGGACGATGCGGAGACGCCGCACTGGCTGCGGGTGACTAACATCGGCACACTGAAAAAGACTTTGTTAGAGGTCTTGGTGGTGCTATTAACGGTGATTTTTGTGAAAGGGCTGTTAGAGCGGTTGTCCTTCCGCGCACTGGAGTGGACGTATTTAGTGATTCCGCTATCGATTGTGGCGATCGCGTTGAGCACGCGCCTACTGCAATTTGAAACCGAGACTGAAGTACCGGAGAGCCCCCCCGAAACCGATTGAGCGAACCGGCAACCTCGTTTTGCTGACGACGATCCCGCATCTTGAGAACCGCTTGAATCCAACTCGCTTGAGGAATCAGTTCATGATGAATGACAGTCTTCTCGTTACCCTGCTGCAAAATAAAGACTTCAACATCTTTGTCCAAATTGTCATTTTCCTCATCATGTTTGCGATGGGGGTAAGACTGACGAGGGCGGCTCTGGTAGAGATTCGGACCTATCCAGGCGCATTATTGCGATCGCTCATCGGGGTTGTCATCTTAGTGCCCGCGATGGTGTTTGCTGTTGCCCCTCTATTCAAAGCCTTAGGACTCTCCATCGCCGTGGGAACGGGCCTCGTCTTGCTAGTGGCGAGTCCGGGCGCGCCCCTGACGACTAAACGGACGGGTATGGCCAGCGGCGACTTTGAATTTTCAGCGGCGCTGCAGTTGCTGTGTGGAACCAGTGCTATTTTGGTCACCCCTGGCATCATCTGGATGTATGCTCAGTTTTTCCCCAATACGCGAGAGGTTGTAGCGTTTCTCGCCATTGCTAAGCAAGTGGCGATTGTACAGTTTTTACCCTTAGGGCTGGGGTTGGTTGTTCGCTTAGTGTGGTCAGACCTGGCCGATGAAATTGCCCCTCGCGTCCAACAAATGGCGGATGTGGCGTTTCTGGTCTTGGTGCTAATTGCGGTGATTGTCAGTCTGCCCGTCATTCTGGCCGCTGGCCCGTTAGCGATCGCGGCCATTGCGGTGGTAGCGGCGCTCGCCCTGCTCGTGGGTCATCTCCTCGGCGGCCCCGATCTCTCTCGGCAATCGGCCACCGCTGTCGCTTGTGTCGCTCGCAACGTGGGTCTCGCCCTATTCATTGCTACCCTCAACACGAAACTGCTGGTGGTATTGCCAACCATTGTCGGCTACATGATCATTGGCAGCATCCTGGCTATTCCTTACTCGGTGTGGATGAAAAAACGGATCGCTCAGCAAGCAGAATCGCTAGCCGATGAATCGGCGATCGCCTCCCCGACTGCCTAGTGCCACACTCACGATGACTGTATTTAAGTATTGGATTGCTACAGCCGAGCAGCTGAGTCAAGCATCATGATCTTGAGGAGTGAGGAGCAGAGTATGGGCGACCAGCCGAATGTGATAGGGAAACGGGATCACAAACCGCCAAGCAATGCCGACTGCATCAACGACTGTCGCAAGTGGGGGGGGCAACTCCTCAAGCGTAGACTCATCACAATTATGTTGACGGTCTTGTTACTGCTGGGATTGGGAGGACAAGTCGCCATCGGTAATGTGGCCGTCTTTCCACATAAGTCAGTGCTGGCGCAAACTGAGACCGCTGCCAAGCGTCCCAATATGGTGGCCATTGCTCAGGAACTGTCCGAGAGTAATTTCGAAGATGATATTAATAACTTCAACATCTTCATTATTTTTTTCGTCACCCTTGGTCCGTTAAAGGTCATTCCAGTATTCATGCAGGTGGCTCATAATGCCAGCACTGCTCTCAGGCGACAGTTGGCCTTTCGCAGCACCGCAATTTCAACGATTGTGATCTTGCTGGTTGTGCTCATTGGCCAGCAGATTCTCAAGGTCTGGCAAATTCAGTTGCCAGCAATGATGATTGCCGGGGGCATTTTACTATCGCTAGTAGCGCTACGGCTCATCTTGACCCAGTACAGTCCCAATCCATCACCAGAAACTGCTCCCGAGGCCCCTGGTCTGCACCTAGCGGTGACACCGTTGGCCTTTCCCACCATCTTGCCGCCGTTTGGCATCGCGATCGCCCTGACGCTGATGATTGTATCGACCCAATTGAACAGCAATGCCGCTGCGATCATTGCCCTACTGCTGTTGGTCATGGTGATCAATTTTGTCTCGATGTTAGCGGCCCGCCCCATCCTTAAATTCATCCGCCCGGTCACCTTGAAAATTCTGGGCTTTACCCTCGGGGTGATGCAGTTTGCGCTGGGCATTCAATTTGTGTTGGTGGGGCTGGAAATCCAGGCGTTAGTGATCCACCTTTTGATCCGCAGCCAATAGAGGAATCAAACGCATGTCTCCTAGTACCGACTCTGTCAGCTCATTTGAAGACTGTCTAGATGCCTCACCGATCACCCGCACCATGTGGCTGCTCTGGCTGCTGTCAGCCGGGTTGATTGCTCTGGATGGGTTTGACTTTTTCATCATTGGGGTGGCGATTCCCTTTTTGAAACGCGATTTTGGGTTAAGTGCGGTCGCCATTGGCGCAGTCGCAACGGCGGCTGTCGCCGGATCGCTGGTCGGCTCGCTGACGTTGGGGCCAATTACCGACCGAGTGGGGCGGCAACTCATGTTGATTGTCGATGTGGCCATTTTTGTGATTGCCACGGCGGGCACTGCCCTCGCGTGGAATGCAGCATCGTTGATTGTCTTTCGGTTTCTGGTTGGGGTCGGGATTGGGGCTGACTATCCCATCAGCGTGTCTTACATTACGGAGAATGTACCGGCTCGGTTGCGGGGGCGCATGGTAATTGGGGCGTTTACGTTTCAAGCCGTGGGAGCACTGTTGGGAGCAGTAACAGGACTGGTCACCATTTATGTGTTTCGGACGTTGTATCCAGACACCAGTGAGATGGCAATTCAGTATGCGTGGCGCTGGATGCTGGGGGTCGGGTTGGTATTGGCAGTGGTCGTGGCGATCATGCGTTTCAGCTTTAGTCTGGAGAGTCCTCGCTATTACATCAGTCGTGGCGAATATGAAGCTGCCACGGAAGCCGCCACCCAACTGTTGGAAACGCCTTTGACCATTACCCCAGAGATGGAGCCACCCCAGTCGGCAGAACGCCCAACTTATGGTGTGCTGTTCAATCAGGCTCACCGCCGGAGCACGATCTTGGCGGCTGGACCGTGGTTTTTGCAGGATATTGCGACCTATGGCGTCGGCATTTTTACACCTGCCATTATTGGGATGTTGGCCTTTGCCGACGAAACGGACTTTATGGCTCGGGAAATGGGCTCCGCCAAAGGCTCCGCCATAGTCGATTTATTCCTCATCCTGGGGTTTATCTGTGCCATTTTGTTAGTCGAAAAGTTGGGACGCATTCGCTTACAAGTGGTTGGTTTTCTGGGGATGGCAGTCGGGCTAAGCATCCTGGCTGCTTCGAGTTGCTTGCCCTCTGGCAGTCAAGGCGAAATCTGGTTGGTGATTATCGGCTTTTTGGTGTTCAACTTGCTGATGAATGCGGGGCCCAATGCCACCACCTTTTTGCTGTCTGGTGAAGTCTTTCCGACGGCAATTCGAGCTACGGGAGCAGGGTTTGCAGCGGCGTTTGCTAAAGCTGGAGCGGTATTAGGCACATTTGTGCTGCCCATCTTGCAACGGTCTACCGGGGTCCCGACGATGCTGATAGGGCTTGCAGGCTGCTGTATTTTAGCTGCCGGACTGACCTTCCTCTATCGCATTGACATCACGGGGCAATCGTTGGAAACCATCCCAGGTAGGGCGATCTCCACAACCCCTGCAGCGCTACCGTAAGCTTCCGGTAGACAACGCCATTATTGACCGCGAGTGAGTGAGACTAAAGCCAATGAATCAACCCATGCAAAATCCGTATCCTCCCAATCCCCAGCCAGAGTTAGCCCGGCAGCGTAATCGCATCTCAGCCGATCGCTCTTTACTGTCATTTATTCGTAGCAGCGTATCGCTGATCGGTATTGGCGTGGGGATCAGTCAAATTTCTAGCGCCTATTTACCCATCGTGTCCTATCTCGGCTATTGGACCTATTTGTTAAGCGTTTTGATGGTGGGGTTAGGCGTTATCAGTCTCGTCTTTGCTACCCGCGATTATCAAGGTGAGCTCCAACGTCTGCAACAGCCAGAATATTATTTCACGCCGCGTTGGTCTCTCGGTGGTGTTACCGGCTGGATCATTCTGATTGCCGGTTTATTGACACTTCTGCAGTTGGTTATGACGCCAGTTTATTGACTCCAACAGCATGTATCCTTCGCTCGCTAATCGAATCCTTCACATCTGCTTACTAACCGATCTTGTAGCCATGGGATTGTTCTGTTTACAAAAACAAAGTGATGACCACCAAACTCAAGACGCCACTCAGGATCACACCCGAAACGACAAAGTGGTTCAGTCTCGACACCGACTGCAGGACATAGTCTTCGTGCTCAATCGATTTGATTTCCAAGCGATGTTGTACCAGCGCCAACGCCAACAGCAAAGTGCCCATCGCAATAAACGCGATGCTGATGGTGTGGGTCAGGGCTTCTCTCAGCAATGGATCAGTGTTAGGCAACTGTTGACGTATCCCCTGATAAACCCGATCGATGGCCACTCCAAACCCAACCAGCGTCAACGATTGGCCAATCCAAGCATTGATCGTCCGCTCGGCGGCGGCGCGATTACGTTCCTTAGCCAACTCGTTGTTGGTGCCAAACAGCTTGGGTGGTTGCGAGGGGTTCATGCGGCTAGTCTCTCCTAAATTTTTACGGAGGAGGTATATGGGTGTATTCTCCGCTGTTCGTTAAGTGATGGTTTATTGTTTTACAAAAATATTGTTGCCATGAGTGATGCCAATTCGAACCCTCCCGTGTCCAATCCTGGGACTGAACTCGCTAAAGAGCGCAATCGAGCCGCCGAAGAGCGGACACTGATGGCTTGGATCCGGACGGCGCTAGCGTTGATCGGCTTTGGCTTTGGTATTGATAGCATTGTCGCGGCCATTCAGCAGGCCCTAGGCGATGCGGTAAATCCAGTCCGGTTAACGCGGCTGTTAGGACTCGCATTTGTGGCCTTGGGCACTTTTGCCATGCTATATGCAGCCGTCGATCATCGTCATCAGCTCCAACGGATTCAACGCAATGACTTAGTGTATGTGTCACGGCGATCGCCCGCTTTGGTTGTGGCCTATGCCTTAGCCTTCATTGGCGGGCTCGCTTTTCTCAGTGTTTTGCTTAGTCCACTGTTACGTTGAACCAGTGACAGTTCAGTTAAAACTCAGCCCTGAAGGGAAGACCACGTCTTAAGCTTCTGTTCATTCAGTTCGGTCATCATTTCAGGCATCATTTGCCTAGCTGTGACCTCAGTTCAGACGTGATTTCTCGCTTCTTTCTTTACCATTGCTATGACTGATTCAGACCAAAGGCCTTCTCCTACGGATCAATCGCCAGCTCAGCCACCCAGCAATAATGAGCTGGCCATGCAGCGCACTGAGATGGCTGGCCAACGAACTGGGTTGGCAGAACAGCGCACCGAGCTCGCTGAAAAGCGGACGGGCATGTCTATTCAGCGTACGGACCTTGCCGGAGAACGGACGGACCTGGCGGTCATTCGCACGGCATTAGCTCGGGAGCGCACGCGAGCGGCCGAAGAACGCACGCTCATGGCCTGGATTCGCACGGCCTTGTCGATGATTAGCTTTGGCTTTGGCATCGATCGCTTGTTCAAGTATTTGGATAAGACTGAAACCAGCACCGGTATTAATGTCCTGACTGAAGAACGCATTTTGGGACTCAGCCTGATGTCTCTCGGCTTGTTTACCCTGGTGGCGGCCATCATCAATCACTGGCGCATTCTCAAAAATATTGAGACTGAGGAGTACGAATACACTCCCGGCTGGTCTCAAGGACTCACGGTGGCAATTGTCCTGCTGTTTTTAGGGTTAGCCGCATTCATTCCACTGGTCTTAAACGGGGTTGCTCTGGCCGATGTGTTTACCCTCGATAGCCAAGTCATTCAAGCCTTAGCCGCAATGGCGATCTTCCTACTCATGCTGACTTTGGGCGTCAATACAGACCTGGCTGATTTAGCCGTGCTTTGGCGACAACCAGGATTACTGGGTCGCGCGATTCTGGCTGCTTTGGTCCTGTTTCCTATCAGTACGGGACTGATTGGCTATTTATTTTTGCGAGGCACCCCGGCTGCTCTTTCGATCGGGCTAGGCTTAGTGGTGCTGGCATCAGCCCCCGGAGCACCCCTGTTAACTCAGCGAGCCTCAATGGCTGGCGGCAATATTGCGATCGCCACAAGCTTGCAGGTGACCTTAGCTGCTTTGGCGGTCGTCACCACCCCGCTCACACTCTTGCTTTTTACCATCATTTTTGCTGACGTTGAAGCCAGCGGCGACTTCCTAATCATTGGCAAACAAGTGCTCACGGTGCAGTTCTTGCCCTTGGGTCTGGGTTTGGTCATTCGTCGTCTAGGCGGAGCCGGGGCCGCCAAAATTAGTGAACTGTTCACCACTGTCGCGAACACACTATTCATTGTGTTGCTAGTATTTTTGCTCGGTCTCAGTTGGGTACTGTTGCCAACGGTACCGTGGCGGGGGGTAGCGGTTATTCCCCCCGTAGTTCTGGTGGGGTTGATTTGTGGCCATCTTTTGGGTGGCCCCGAATTGGCCAATCGCTCTTCGATTGCGACGGGCACCATTGCCCGTAATGCGGGTTTAGCCCTGTTCTTAGTGGCTGCTAATGGTGCGCCCCAAGCGATTCCAACCATCATCGCTTATATGGTAGTGGGGGCACTCACCGCCCTGCCTTACAACGTATGGATTAAGCAGCGGCAAGGAGCAGAGGCAAACGCGATCGCAACTTAATGCCACCTCAGCCTTGATGAAGGTCACATAATCCTCTCTAGGACGTTAGCAAGATGTGAAGTCAAGTGCCCCTAGGGCTGAATACATTTCCGCCTTTCCCAGTCCCAACAACAGTTCAGCGAGAAGTAAAGTCTTGAGACCTCCAACGATGCTGAGTCAAAGTTCATCCGGCCCTCCTGCTTGAATCACAGATTG
>CAZLYS010000200.1:0-7507 GCA_964563415.1 uncultured Halomicronema sp. | reverse complement strand
AATGGCAGAAGGCCGTTGCCCAAGGAGGGCGACACAAAATAAGTTGGAACTTGGATTATCCGTCTGGCAAAGTTCATTTATCGGGATGAGATTCGTGAGTTAGGGCAAGAGTCTATCCCGCTGCTGCGTTTCCTAAAAAAGCGGCGACGGCAGCTTGAAATCCGCGCCCAGCGAGAAAAACCTCGGGTACCATATGAGGAAAAATCATTAAGCCGAGAGCAACTGTTGGCGTTGATTCATCATCTCAAGCGCTTAGCGGTTCAAGAGCGGGGCTGCAATGGCAAGCACAAGTTGGCTATCAGTACTCGATCACTGCACATGCAAGCGTTCCTGGCCATTGCTCTGTTCTCGATACTGCCCCCGCGCCGTTATCGCGTTTTACATGAGTTGGAGCCAGGACGCACCATGCGGCGGGGTCTGCGGGTCGATAAACGGTTCGTAGCAGAGGCAGAACTGGCGGATCCTAGTCAGGCCCAATGGTATTACTACCTCAGTGCTGAAGACTACAAGACGGGTAAGTTTAAGGGCGAATGCTGGGTCCCGCTCCCTAACTGGAAGTTTGTGGACGACACCTCACTCTACGATTACATTGACCTCTGGTTGAACGATTTGCGACCAAAGTTAAACCCATCCTGTCCCCATTTCTTTGTGAACACGGGACTAACGACTTCGGTGCAGGGGACGCAGCTGGCCTGTGAAACTATTCGTGAATGGATGCTCAAGGCGACCGAGAAGCATACCGGGGTAATGGTGCCGCCGAAAGAGTTTCGGAAGATGTATGTGAGTTACGTGAAATCGCTGCCAGACATCACCGAGGCAGAGCTGGAAGCCATTGCAGCGGCGATGGGGCATAGTCGCCAAATGCAGGAGCAGGTGTACAACCAATTGGGACACGACGAGACAGTCAGTCCGGTGATTGATTTCCAGAAGCGGATTAATGCGTCTTATCTGGATGATATTGGGTAAGAGGGTTCAGCTCCTTGAAGTGCAAAGAAATTCTGAGGGGAATGGCACAAAGGGAATCGTCATTTACCCAGCGCACATTCAAACTGTCTGACACAAGTAGTTTTGTCCTATTGATGACTAAACCTAAATCTAGTGGTTTGCTGTCAAAATTTAGGGTCTAGACTATACTTGGGGGCAAGCTTTCATTGCTGATTTATGGCTCAGACACTACCTCCCAAGCCGCTCAGCGCTCTATTGGTGTCGTATGAAGCCGCGATCGCTCCTCTCAACTCTATCTCTTCTCTACCACCAGCCGAACAGTCCCAAGCAATTCTCGCGGTGCTACTTGCCCGAGACGAGATTCAAACTCGATTACCACAGGGCAACATCACAGCGGCAGAGGTG
Source organism: uncultured Halomicronema sp. (assembly GCA_964563415.1). GTDB lineage: Bacteria > Cyanobacteriota > Cyanobacteriia > Phormidesmidales > Phormidesmidaceae > Halomicronema. The sequence goes on along the minus strand of CAZLYS010000200.1, from coordinate 6,157 downwards.
ATCACCCTAGAATCTTTAGATGCCGATTTAAAGACCCATCAGGCCACGATTCAATCTTTTGCCAAACTGCCTGAGTGGCGAGCGTTATATCAGCCTAGTGAAGCGGCGTGGTGGTGGCAGGTACCCGTCACTCCCGAGGTTGAAAAAGCGCAGCAATTGGACTGGTTGTGGAATGGGCTGTCGATTGTCTTTTTAGCCGTGTCGGCCAGTTTAATTTTGAATACTGCATCCCGCTTTTGGGGCGGGAGCATCGCCTCTGCAGGGACTCTGACTTTAGCGGCTCAAAGTGCACTTACTCTCATTGTGGGCAAAGGGGCACTGACACACTCTGGGCGCGCCGGATGGGAACGATTTCTCAAAAATCGAGGCATCCCTGAGCACCACTGGCAGGAATGGAGTTGCGGTGCCGCCTTTGGGGCCCTATTACTGGTGGGGGTAACCCATTCGTCACTGCCTGCGATCGCGATCGCTTACAACAACGAAGGCGAAAAAAATTATCTCGCCAATCGACTGGCCAGTGCCCTGGGCAATTACCAAGTGGCGATTAATCTGCGACCTGACTACCCCGAGGCGCATTACAATCTGGGGCTGGTGTATGAGGATTTGCAGCAACCGGAAGACGCGATCGCGGCCTATCGGTTTGTGGTGCAACGAGATGTTGAATCAGTGGATCGGCTGGTCTGGCTACAGGCCAACAACAATCTGGCACGGCTCTATATTTTGCAGGGCGATACCCGGGATGCGGTGCCACTGATGATTCAAAGCTTGAATGCCATTGCTGCTGAAGCCGTCGCCACCGACGTAGAGTTCGCCAAAATCAATTACAGCGTACTGAAGAATTTAGGCTGGGCCCGCCTAGAGCAGCAGCGTTATGCCGATGCGGAAACGCAGCTGGATGAGGCTATCCGCCTGTTAGAGGACACCCTGCCTCCAGAAACAGAAGTGCAGAACCGGGGATCTAGCTATTGCTTAATGGCCCAAGTCCTTGATGCTCAGGAACGCCGGGAAGATGCCGATTGCGCTTGGGAAATGTGCTTAATTGAAGCTAATGCGGGCAATCCCGATGAAGATACCTGGATTGGGGTATACGAGCAGCGATCGCCCTCATATGTGCCATCTACCGTCGAGGAACCATCCAGTGAATAGCTCCAAACTTGTCCTCAGTATTCTGGGGGGCGCGATCGCCCTCGTGAGTTTACCGACAGTGGCCCTGGCGTTGCCGAAGATTGATCTGATTGAAAATGGCAGGTACGGCGGCAAGGTTCTGGCGTCTACATTAACGGCAGATCGGGAATGCCCTTAGAGCCTCGGGATGCCTTACTACCCAGCCAAGGCACTCGCGTATTAGTCGGTTGCCCCGATGGGTCGCGGCAGCGGGTAACGGCAGGACGGCTCTCTGGGGTGCGAGTAATTTGCCCTAATTTGACGGTGCGATCGACCGATGGCCGTAATGATGATGACCTGCCGCAGTTATTAATCGGCAACGTGCCTTACGTTCCATCGGTTTGGGAAGACGAGACCCTAAGGTTTACCTGGCCGGATGAGAGCCCTGGAACGGCATACCAAGTGACGGTGAGCCAGGTGGTTTTTGTCGCTGTCGAGTCAGACGATCCCTTTGCGCCGCCCACCAGTGAAGCGCAAGAAACTGTGCTGCATGAAGCGGTCGTGATGACGAATCGCTGGACCTATGACGGCCCCAGCTTAGAAGCAGGAAGCCGCTACCAGTTGCAGGTCGCCACCCCAGCAGGTGTATTTTACCAAGCAGCGTTTCGGCCTTTGGCGACAGATGCGGCAACCAAACTGGCAGCAGGGGTGGAGGCATTAACAGTCCTCGACCTTGAGCCGTTGGATGAAGCCCTGGCGCTGGCCTATCTGTATCAAGAAGCGGAAATGTCTTGGGACGTGATCGCACTATTGAAACCGTTGGTGGCTCGGGGAGAGGCCACGGCGACCGTGCATCATTTGTTAGCGGAGGCATACCTAAAAACCGGCAGCTATGGCCTGGCTGAGGCTCACTTTGGGGCGGCCGTGACGCTGGCAGAGGAAGTAGAGGATGCGCGGACAGCGGCGGCGGCCTGGGTGGGGTTGGCCAAGGTGGCGGCGGCTGACGATAATCGTGACCTGACGGTGCGGCGGTTAGAGACAGCCCAGCAGCTCTATGCGGAATTGGCGGTGGATGATGGCTGGGTAGCGACTATTGATGAGTGGTTCGTCAAGATCGAAGACGCGCTTTTATGATTATCTGAAGCAGGGGTTGAGCAAGGCCGAGGCCCTGCAAAAAGCCCAACTGTCGATGATTACGGGCGAAAAAGTCAGCCTCGCCGATGTAGAGCGCATCATCGGCCAACGGCAAACCGCAGAACAGGCGGAGCAGGTCTACCAACAACTCAGTCATCCCTACTACTGGTCACCATTCATCCTCATCGGCAATGGCCTTTAATCAAGAAAAGTTACAAGCTGCCAGGATTTTCTAAAATTCTTTTTGCCTCCTTTGAAAAAAATATGGACCGTTGATTCAGCACCGATGCAAGTCTACAAGAGGTCCTTTCAAAGCCATGCCAGCCAATACTCCTGAATCTCCTCAAGGTTCACAATTAGCGTATAAGCTTAACAGCGACGGAATATCTCTGCTGGAGCAAGCTCTGTTAGAGCAAGGTTCGCTCCAGCAGAAACTTTACTCCCGGGCTAAAGAAAACTTCAACGAAGTTCTCGACATCAGCAAGGATTTAGAGAATCTATTATGGCAAGCTTATGCATTGAATAATTTGGGGCTTGTTTATTTTCTTCGAGCAACAGTTCAGAGAGAGGAAGGCCAAAGGAAAGAACTTCAGACCGCAGAAGAATTCTATAAACAAGCCCAAGAAACAATAGAGCGACTAATCATTAGCGTTGGGCCTTCAGAAGAGATTGCTTCTGCTATTGAGGTTATCAAAGCTAATAAGAGATATATAGATAACATAGATAACTTCGATGCTTTAGTCAGCTTGCTTGAGAGTTTTACACTGAATGCAGTATCAGGAGGTTCAACTGGTGGAACTTTGCCATGATTGAGTATTTAGAGCAACTTTCCTTACACGCTCTGAAACTTGTTTTGATCTTGGGAGGAGTTTGCTGCTTTTCCGAGCTAGCTTTCGCGGAACCAGCGGAACCTATAGATGAGCGCCCACTTTTTTATAACTATAGTTCTCCTTGGAGAAAATCTAGTCTCGGTTTAGAGACAATTCTGCAGGAAGCCAACCGTTTATTTAATACTCAAGATTATACGGCTGCCCTAGATTTATACCAACAAATACTGAAGCAGTGCCTACATCATGAAGTCTATCGTTGCGTAGGCGAAGCACAGCTACAGCTAGGTGAAATCTTTCGTAAGTTACAGCAGTATGATGAAGCATTAGAGTATTATCAGCAGGCACTGGCAACACTGCGAAAGTTAGAACATTCGGATGCGCCTACTTTGCTAGGATCGACCTTAAATGGTTTGGCTCTGGTAAATAGGTCAGCAGGCAATTATAGTCAAGCACAGAACTTTTTCGAACAAGCTATAGCTTTACATCGCCAAGAGGGCAACCGACTAGAAGAGAGTTTTGTTCTCAATAATTTGGGCCTAATGCAGCAAGATCAATCTGCATATTTTGCTGCATTAGACTTTTTCCAAGTCGCTGCTGATAACTTTGCATCTCTAGAGCGTTTTGAGTATCAACAAATAGTATTAGGGAATATTGGTGCAACGTATGTCAGTCTAGGACAATATGAAAAAGCGCTATCTATTTTTGAGGAAGCTCTTGTCTTAAGCCGCTCAACTAGAAATGTTTGGCAAGAAGGTTTTTTACTTCACAACATAGGTTTAGTTTATATCCAAACACAAAGTTATGAGCAGGCTCTTCAATTTACCCAGGAAGCTTTAGACTTAAGACAAGCAATTGGCGATCCTTCTGGAAAGAGTGTCAGTCTTAATAATATTGCCTATATTTATTTGCAGCTTGGAGATTATCCTCAAGCATTGACAAATGCTAATGCAGCTTTTGAGATTGCTGTGACACACGGTGATCGTCTAAATCAGTCTTCTAGCCTAGATACTCTTGGAGAAATTTATGCCCACTCAGAGCTGTGGGAATCAGCGATAAAGTCCTATCTTCAAGCCATTGCCATGCGCCAGGCTAGTGGTGATTTGCAAGGTCAGGCCGTTACGCTGCAACACCTTGGACAGCTTTACCGGGCCCAAAAACAGACAGAATTGGCCATTATTTTTCATAAGCAGGCTGTGAATTTGATTGAGCGAATTCGCGATGATTTGCAGCCTTTACCGCTAGAACAGCAGCGCGCCTATGCCGACACCGTCACTGATCTGTATCGAGATTTGGCCGATTTGCTCCTGCAACAAAACCGCGTGCTCGAAGCCCAGCGAGTGATTGACTTGCTGAAGGTGCAAGAACTGGATGAGGTGCTGCGTGGCGTGCGTGGCGAAGACAGCACCGTTTCTGGCATTCCCCTCACCCCCGAAGAGCGACAACTCATTACTGAGGGACAGCAGATTTTTCAGCAGGCCGCCGCCATTGCTGGGGAACTCAGTGAGCTGCGTCAGATTCTTGGGGAAGATCGCACCGCCGACCAAAATGCCCGCATCTTTGAGCTGGAAAATCAGCAGTCTACCCTGCTTAGTAACTTCCTCACCTTTGTCGACAGTGACGAGGTGCAGGCGCTGATTGCTCAGCTAGAAGAAAAAGGACAGCGGGGCGATCTGGTGTTGGAGCTAGAGAGTGATGAGTTCATCAACCTGCGCAACAACCTGGACGAGATTGGCAATGCCGCTCTCCTGTATCCCGTGATTCTAGAGAATCGGATTGAGCTGGTACTGGTCAATAGCAGCGGACCCCCAGTCCACTACCCCATTCCTGTCGATGAAGCCACTCTGCGCGATACCGTCTTCGACTTCCGCGAAGCCCTGCGCGACAAAACCAGTAACCCCCAACCCCTGGCCCAGCAGCTCTACGACTGGGTAATCCCTCCCGAACTGGCAGCAGTACTGGATGAGCAGGATATCAACACCCTGCTGTACGCTCCCGATGGCATTCTGCGGTACGTGCCCCTCGCCGCCCTCCACGATGGCAACCGATGGTTGATCCAGCGGTATCGCATCAACCACATCACCGCCGCCAGCCTCACCGACCTGAACCTGCAAGACGACCCCGAGCCGCTGGTGCTGGCGGGAGCCTTTAGTCAGGGCAGCCACGCTAGCCCAGCGGGCAACCTGGCGGGCCTGCCCTACGCTGGCATCGAGGTCGAAAATCTGACCCAGCTGTTGCCCAGCAGTGACCCGTTATTCGATGACCAGTTCACCCTGGCGGGCACGGCTCCCCTGATGAATGACCACACCATCGTTCATTTCGCCACCCACGCCGCCTTCCTGATCGACAATCCGTTGGAATCGTTCATTCTGTTTGGCAATGGCGATCGGCTCACCCTCCAAGATCTCAAGGGCTGGCGGGGGCGCTTCAGCAATGTGGATCTGGTGGTACTCAGCGCCTGCGAAACCGGGGTCGGAGAAGTGCGCGATGCCGACGGCCAGGAAATTCTCGGCTTTGGCTACTTGATGCAGGCGGCGGGGGCCAGTGCGGCGATGGCGTCCCTGTGGTCCGTCAGCGATGGCGGCACTCAGATCCTCATGACCCGCTTTTATGACTATCTGAGTCAGGGACTCAGTAAAGCGGAGGCGCTGCAGCAGGCGCAGCTGTCTCTGATTACTGGGGACAAGGTCAGCATCGAGGATGTAGAGCGCATTATCGGCCAGCGGCAAACCACAGAAGAGGCGGAGCGGGTTTACCAACAACTCAGCCACCCCTACTACTGGGCACCGTTTATCCTCATCGGCAATGGTCTGTAACTTCCGCGTCGTTTGTCAGCATTCCCGTTAAATTTAGGGACATAGACTTAGCCAACCCGTGGGAGCAAGCTGATGTCGGTGACGGCAACCCGAATCTTGACGATCGCCCTACTCACCGCCAGTGGGTGGCAGGGTGGGCAAGACTGGCATCCCGCGATCGCCCATTCCCTGCCGACAGTCGAGCCGCCGCAAGCGATCGCTCAGGCGACCCTCGACGATCGCTTGGCCCTGGCCGAGGTGCAATATTGGCAGGGCGATTGGTTCACCGCTTTGGAG
>CAZLYS010000199.1:3976-7557 GCA_964563415.1 uncultured Halomicronema sp. | reverse complement strand
AAGGGGCTCTGGCTTTCAAGCAAGCTCGCTATCCAGACGCGATCGCGAGTTTAGAGCAGTTTTGTAAAGAGACGCCCCATCGTCAGTCAAAGCCATTTTTGCAGGCGCAGATGTGGTTGATTCAGGCTTATCACAAAGACCATAAAGATTTGCATGCCATCTCTTTGTGTGAGCAATTGATGAAAAGTGATGTGCCTCAGGTGCGCCAATGGGCAACCCGAGCGCTGGACAAATTAATGACGGCCTCGCCCGCCTCAGACCCCTCAATAATCCCAACGCCACTCGGGACAACACAACCACTGCCGATCTCTGCCCAAAACTCGTTCGATGAGGTTGCCGAACCTATCCATCCTGACGATGCCGCTCTGCCATCGTCTCGCTCGGTGGAGCATGAAAACCCCTTTGATCTGCCTAGCGATGCCGAGCCTCTATCATCGTCTGAGTTGTTGAGTTCAAATCCGCAAGATGCTGGCAGGGTAAACTCTACAGTGCCAGCTCAATCCACTCCACAACGTTCGGTGACTCCGCCAGCGCGATCCTCCACGCGTTCACGCCGGGCTAAAAAGTCACAGCAAAAAGACTTAACCCCACAGATCATGTCAGCGATCGCCCATGGTTCGATCTCGATGCTAGCGAGTATTCTCTTATACCTGTTATTCAGCGATTCCATTCTGGCCAATAGTCTGGGCATCCTGCGATTTGGGGTGCCGTTGCTGATCTTCTTTACTACTCAAGACCAACTGGTCAAAGACAATGCCCGCGAGGCGCTGAACTATACTGTCACCTGCTTGCTACTGTTTATTCCTCTCATATTCGCTGGGATTGCGCTAGCGCTGATTTTGGCCACGATGCCGCCGGTTGGCTTCGTGCTAGCTGTTGCTCTGGGCTGTTACTTGCTGACGTTGTCCTTTTATCCCATCGTGGCGACCTTCCTCTGTATGACACAGGAAGATCGAGTCGTGGCCTATCCCAACTGGTTAATTCTGCATCTTCTTTGAGGTTCGAGAGGGCGATCGCCTCTGCGCTAAAACACAGTGATGAGTAGGCTAATGCCAAAAATCGCTAACAAAATAATCCAGAGTCGATAGCGCTGCCACACCAGGCTGCGAGAGGTTGGTGCAGAAACGGGCGATCGCACTTGCCCCTTTTCCCGTTCGGCTTCTGCCGTGATGGATTGATACAGGGTACACGTTTTGGCATAGGGTCGCTGCGGAAAGGTGCAAGTATCGTCAGCGTCGTAGGCACAACTTTTGCACAACACATCATCGGTTGTAGCTTGATGCAGCTCAATACTGGGGTGACCGTGGGCTTTGAGTTGAAGACCGCAGCGACTACAGACGAGATCGGTGGGTTTCACCTGATTTTCGCAGCGTGGGCACAATGGCATCTTGGTTCATCTCCCAAATCCTTTCGTATCCTAGCGTGAGGCGTTTTAACTCACAGGAAACCTGCGGACTTGATATTCCTGAGAGACTTCAAAAGTGTAGTCAAACCCCAAAGCATTATCGAAGCGCGTGTTGATCTCTGCTAACTCGTCTTCGGGAATGGAAAACCATTGTTCTCGAGTCTCCCAACGAATCACAAAGATCACGACTTCTGGATCGTCCGGCGAAATCCAAGTTTCCTTAGAGATAAAACCGTCATATTGCTTGAGTGCTGGTGTCCAGATTTCATCATCGATGCGGATGTAACGCTCTCGATTTTCGGCCGACATCCGGAATTTGAGCCACTCAATAACCATCTTTTTCCTACACTTTCCAGGTGCTAGAGGGGTAGTTTCCGCTACCTCTATGAATCCCTTTCACTGTACTGTCAGAGAGCCGTTTCAAGCTTCTGAGTCGTGGCCGATGTTCTAATAGGGTTCGGTTGTTGAGATAAGGGCGATCGCGGTTCTTTGCCACAATAAAACGGTACGTTAGGTACACCCCACCCACGCTTGGAGGCGACATGGATACCAACAACCTGCTCCGTCAAATCATGATGATTGGCATTGGCACGACTTCGCTGGTGGCTGAGCGATTGCGCCAAGTCAGTGACGAGTGGGTGCGCGATGGTCGCATTAATCCAGAGCAGGCGAGTCGCTTTGTGGATGATTTTATGTCGCAATTTTCCGGCGAGTCGGCCAATTTCGACGAACAGATTCAGCGACAGCTCCGTAACGTGTTGCAAGATTTGGGTGTCCCGCAGCAAACGGAGATGGATGAACTGCGAGGACGCCTCGATCGCCTAGAGCGACAGGTCCGCGACTTAGAAAACAAGATGTGGCGGTAGGGAATCGGGGTGAAAATAAAGTAACTGGACAAGTTTGGGGCTAGGGAGCTAGGGAGTTGGGGACGTTATTTCAGCGCGACTTCCTGGGCTAAGGGTGAATGGGTGTCAGCGTTGACTGGCATGCAGTGCTCACGCCTGTTAGACCTGTGAGTCGGTCTTTAGCTGAAGTCATGCAGATGGCTAAAATTCCGATCTAAGCCGGGTTGTATTGCCGAATGCTGCATTCTGAGTGCTGAACCTTTGATCCAGTGTTTGAGGCTTAAATGCGGCGCGAATCTCGGTAGACTGGTCAATGTTGCTATTTGTGATTGCAGAGGAGGCTCTGTGCGAGAGATTTTAATCAGCTTTGCAGTGCTAGCGACATTTTGTGTCGTGCTGTTAGTGGCTCAATTTACGGGAGCCAAGGGTGACGCGATCGCGGCGAATGTGAGCGAGCCTGAAGCTACCGCTGTTGCCGAAACTCAAATTGCGCAAGCGGCAGCAGACTTAGTGGTTGAAGAAGACACCACTGCGGAAGAACCCGTAACTGAAGAAACCTCTGAGGATACCTTGGTGACGACTGAATCTGGATTGCAGTACGAAGAAATTGTGGAAGGTACAGGCGCGATGCCTCAAAAGGGCCAGCGCGTCACCGTTCACTACACCGGCACGTTGGAAGACGGGACTAAATTTGATAGCTCTCGCGATCGCAACCGACCTTTTTCTTTCACCATTGGAGTGGGCCAAGTGATCAAAGGCTGGGATGAAGGTGTAGCCACGATGCGCGTTGGCGGTCAACGCAAGTTGGTTATTCCCCCAGACCTCGGCTATGGCGCTCGCGGTGCCGGTGGCGTGATTCCCCCCAACGCGACGCTGCTGTTTGATGTCGAGCTGCTCCGCATCGGCTAGAACTGCTATCGGTATGGGGCGCTAGCGCTCACTTAATAAACTTCAGAAGAATCGGGGTGGCGTTCAAGCCGTCTCGATTTTGTTTTTCAAAGATAAATAGTGTGATGGTTGGGTGCGATCTCAATTATGAAATTTTCACAACTTTGTGGGCAGTAGAAACTCAGGGAATTGGATCTAAAGCAAACGTTGTAAGTCAGACTTATTACGATTGAGGCAGCTCATAATGTGAGAACAAGATACACCGGACTCGTAGTGACGTGTGTATGAGTACCAGTCTCTATCTGCCACGCAGTCTCGTAAATAACACCAATACATACACAGAAGTTGAGTTGTTGACCGCTTCTAAGTACGTCATCGTACTAGCAGAACCTGGTGGCGGGAAAACTGACCTTATGGCTAGTCTTGCCAAGCAGTTGGGTACA
>CAZLYS010000199.1:453-3939 GCA_964563415.1 uncultured Halomicronema sp. | reverse complement strand
TTTTTTGTATAGGGTAAATCAGGCAGAAAGTATCCCGCTTGTAATTGATGCTGTTGATGAGTTGTCAAAAATCGACAACTCCGGCATCTACAAACTTCTTGCCAAAGCTGAAGCGGCTAGCCCAACCCACGTTTACTTATCGAGCCGATCCAGTGAATGGGATGACGCTGCGACAAACTCATTCAAGGAATTTTTAGGGCATTCACCTCTGGTGGTTAGGCTACGCGAGTTTGATGAATCGGAACAGAGGGCGATCTTTGAACATCACGTACCAGGAGAGGACTTCGTAGCTTTTCAGACTGAGGTTGCTCGGTTTGATTTGGAAATGCTCCTTCCCAACCCTAAGTTTCTGCAACTGTTTGCTGATGCATATATCCAGAGTGAAAGGCACTTCACTGATAAACGATCAATCTTTTCGCAAGCGGTTGAACGTCTAGCGAAGGAAGCAAACCCCAAGGCTGGGAGCAATTCAACGCTTTTGATCGCTCAAAAAGTCAACATAACCTCGGAAGTTTTCACCAAGCTCTTGTTATCCGGTGCAGAAGGCGTCTGTACAAACGCGGCTACTGAAAATCGGATGTATCCATTGCTGGCATCACTATTTGAGGAAAACACTAGAGCTAACGATATCCTGGCAACTCGATTCTTTAAACCGGTTGATAGTGCAGATCAGCATCGCCCGGTTCATAAGATTGTTGTTGAATACTGTGCAGCAGACTATCTTACAAAGCGGGTAGCAGATCCAGCAGATCCGCTAACACTGGCCAAATGCCTACCTATCATTGCTCCAAACTCCGCAGTGCGAGATGAACTGCGAGGACTACTGGGGTGGATGGCAGCACTGGGCAACAAATCTATAGAAGAATCTGTAATTGAGCTTGATCCTTATGCAGTGCTGGCTAACGGCGATCCTTCTCAGCTTGAGCGTTCGTCAAAACGCTTGCTCATACACCGGCTAAAAGCAATTGAGAAACAAGACCCTTACTTCCGAAGGGGTGACTCCTGGCGTCGGTTCAGCGTTTCGGGGTTCTTCACCCAAGATGTTGTGGACGAGATCAAACCCCTTCTTACATCCGGAAGCGATGGGCACTTGCGTAATCTGATCCTTGAGCTTTTGAGAGGCTCACCAGCAATTGAGCACTTAAAAGGTGAGTTATGCCAACTCACTCTAACTCCCACTGAAAGCGAACACACTCGTTGGTTAGCGAGTCGGTGTTTGCTTGATGCCCACAGTGATGACCATCGTTCTGTCTTAGAAAGTCTTATTTCTGAGGCCAGTAGTCCTTCTCTTGGTATTGCAACTGAGATGATCGAAACTCTGGGGCCAGATACTTTTGACCGAGCTTATCTGGCAAATTTTCTTCGTGTGTGTGCAAAGCTTTATCCGGGGCGACATGAGGGCATAGCTGGGATGCGCTACAGCCTGGATCGGTTTATTGCTGGACTCGACTTGACGACAACTGAATTGCTCCTGGATGAATTAACCAAAGACTTAGTATGCACATGTGGAAAAGAGGCTTATGAATGTGATTGCCGGAACGGTATTAGCCAAATTGTAGGGCTGATACTAGACCACTACTTTGAACTGGCAACGACTCCCTTTGATCCACTACGAGTCTGGCAATGGGTCGGAAATCTAAACTTCCCTAAGCGCAGACCGGCAGACTACAGCAAGTCGGTTCAGGTGCTCCAGCAAAATGATGAACTGCACCAAGGCATCATTGCTCATGTGTTTGGGACACTTACTGCTCGTGATGAGATTTCCGAAACCCGCTTTAACAAGTTTGATTGGGGATCTTACTCCCACACTGGCCTGCATTTTCGAAGGGGTGACCACAAATTCATCGTCGATCTAGCATTTGAAAACAACAACCCAAATTTATGGGCGAGTTTCATTGCTGGGCATCAGTATTATCGAAATCAAGAGGAGCGAGGCCCAAACGACTTGAGACGCCACATGCGTGAACAAGCACTGGCAAAACCCATATTTATGCGAGAGTGGGCCAAGACTAACAGGGCTAGAGCGCGACGATTTAAGGAAGATCGTCTTGTATGGCATGGTAAGCGCAATCGAAAGATAGAGCGCCGCCGCAAGAAAAAAGATGAAATTCGTGCAGCAAACCTCAAATATATTCAAGATGAACGAGAGCTTATCGAAGGTGGCCGCAATTGGAGATGCCTGGCTCTCTTTGCAGAACTCGCACTTACGGCTCCGGACAACATTGAGCAAGAAGTTGGTGACGAAGCACTCATTCGGAATGCGCTCAAAAACTGCCTCGATTTCATTGCACCGGAGGTTCCAAGTCTGACCGCACTTGCTGAGCTACAGTGCAATTCTCAGTTGCTACCACTTTCCGTAAAAGTTTTATATGCAGCTTGCTTAGAAATTATGCGTGTTGAGGGCAATCTGGAAAACGTTGATCTCCACTTGCTAAGAGCACTGCGTACTAAAGTTGGTATAGGCTACAGCGCAGTTTCCGTTGAAGACCACGATGCATTATCGCAGGAAATAGATCGTTTAATCTTTCCTGACAGTGAAAGCGCCGAAAATTTTCTCCGGCAATACGTTGAACCGCAGTTGGAGCAGCCAGGATGTGCTCACCCTGAAGTTGGGTTCTTGGATAGCGGCAAGGCCCTCAGCGATTTGCGTGCCATGCTGTCTATTGAGTGGCTTCGGCGCTTTCATACATTAGCTCTTGGGCCTTTAAGAAATCTTTTCGAAATTGCTGCTCAGTACGGCAATCGGGATGACTTGCAAGAAATCATTACTGAGCGTTGCACAGAGTTGACGGGCGACCGGCTAGAACTCTCTGAAAATGAAGATGTCGAACAAAAACGCAAGTTCTGGTTGGTGCGTGCGTTGTACTTTCTCGAAGCCTTACCTTCAGAATACTGGGATTGGCTCAAAGCCGATAAAGATATTGTGCTCTTACTCTATGAGCGGTCTGGGCGAATAAGCCCTGGTACTCCTTCCTACTGGCCCAAACTCACATCTAGTAAGGTAGAGGCGATTCTAGATGCCTTTATTGATCAATGGCCTAAAGTAGACCTGCCAGATCACTGGGATTATCAAAGTCCTAAAGAGGAAAACGCATATCGCTTCTTAACCGATGTAATTTGGTCAATCGACCGCGATGATCCTGATAATGCTATTCCTGTCATTGAAAGGCTTCTTGATGATTCACGCTTCGCTGACTTGCACAATAATTTGAAGAGCATCCGTGCCGGTCAAATACGGAATAAAGGGCTTAGGAATTTTGAACCGCCGACACCACAGGAAATCGTCAATCTCTTGGATCGCAATGAAGTAGTTACTGTGGAGGGCTTGAGGCAACTTGTCGTCGAAGAACTTCAAGACTTCCAGAAGGCTATTGATGGCGGAGAGTTCAACTCCGCCGACCTGTTTTATGGGAAAGGTAAACGGCTAGGCGAAGTACGTTCTACTGAAATTATTGCTGAACGCCTCTATTTAAGACTTGGGCCGCA
>CAZLYS010000199.1:0-442 GCA_964563415.1 uncultured Halomicronema sp. | reverse complement strand
TGTGACCCCAGAACATCAACTAAAGGACGCAAAGCGAAGTGATTTCACAGTCACCAAGATGATTAACGGTAAAAGACGTTTACTCGTTACAGAGGTCAAAGGACAGTGGAATAAGGAGCTATACACCGCCGCCTCAGAGCAACTGTCTGAACGCTACTCAATACACCCAGACGCAGAGCAACAGGGTATATTTCTTGCCATCTGGTTTAGTGCGGACGAGGAAGTCGCTAAGCGTAAGGGACATGAAATCAAGAATGCCCAGGAACTAAAAATTAGCATTGAAGCAAGCCTACAGCGAGAACTCAAAGGTCTTATTGATGTGTTTGTTTTGGATGTGTCTAAGCCGCAGTAGGGCTATTGTATACAAGTTATAAATTGCCCAAAGTTACTTCAGTGCTTGAACAAGGCATTTTAGTTTGTGCGTGTCGTCAAACCTTATGCG
>CAZLYS010000198.1:0-7561 GCA_964563415.1 uncultured Halomicronema sp. | reverse complement strand
GCACCGGGGCCGGATGAGAGGCATGGCCCAGCGGGGCAACAAAATTAATTTTGGTGAGTTTGCGTTACAAGCAACGGAGCCTTCCTGGCTCACTTCTCGGCAGATCGAAGCTGCTCGACGAGCCATGACACGTTATGTGCGACGGGGCGGCAAGATTTGGATTCGAGTGTTTCCGGATAAGCCAATTACGATGCGGCCCGCAGAAACCCGGATGGGTTCTGGTAAGGGCAATCCCGAGTTCTGGGTTGCCGTGGTTAAGCCGGGTCGCGTAGTGTTCGAAATTGCTGGTGTGCCGGAAGAAGTTGCCCGGGAAGCGATGCGTCTAGCTTCTTTCAAACTCCCCTTCAAAACCAAGTTCATTGCTCGTCAGGAGGAGTCTTAGATCATGGCATTACCGAAGATACAAGAGGCCCGCGAACTTGACGATCAAGCACTTGAGCAAGCGATCGCTGATACGCGTCGTAAACTGTTCGACCTGCGATTTCAGCAAGCTACACGTCAATTGCAAACTGGGCTGCATCAGTTTAAGCATGAGCGTCATCGATTGGCTCAGCTCATGACTGTCTTAAGGGAGCGTCAGTTAGCCACTGCGGCTCCCTCAACCATCGGCTCCGACGCACCTCCGGCAGTCTCTGCCAGCGCGACGGATAGCGTGACTGAAGAGGAATAGGGAGGAAAGTTGTATGGCAGTTAAAGAACGGGTGGGTCTTGTCGTCAGTGACAAGATGCAGAAAACGGTCGTGGTAGCGGTAGAAAACCGAGTGCCTCATCCTAAGTACGGCAAAATCATGGTTCGTACTAAGCGCTACAAAGTTCACGATGAAGAGAATGCTTGTAAAATCGGCGATCGCGTGCGCATCCGCGAGACTCGACCTTTGAGCAAAACCAAGCGCTGGACTGTGGCCGACATTCTTAATCGCACCGTCGAGGTCTAAGGAGGCACAAAGTGATTCAGCAAGAAACTTATCTGAATGTGGCCGATAACAGCGGTGCTCGCAAACTCATGTGTATTAGGGTTCTAGGTGGAAATCGGACCTATGCCGGAGTGGGTGATGTCGTCATCGCGGTTGTCAAGGACGCAATTCCCAATATGGCAGTAAAAAAGTCTGACGTTGTTAGAGCTGTCATTGTTCGTACAAAAAAGTCTTTACGGCGCAGTAGCGGTATGAGTATTCGATTCGATGATAATGCTGCCGTCATTATTAACCAGGATGGTAACCCTCGTGGCACCCGGGTCTTTGGGCCTGTGGCTCGTGAGCTGCGGGATAAGAGCTTTACCAAAATTGTTTCACTCGCACCGGAGGTACTGTAATGCCTCAAACTAGCGCTAAAAGAAAAGTCCGTATGCATGTCAAGTCAGGCGATACCGTTCAGATTATTGCGGGTCGTGACAAAGGCAAAGTTGGTGAGGTGCTTAAGGTGATTCCTAAGGCTAGCCAAGTGGTGGTTCAAGGCGCGAACATTCGCACTCGCCATATGAAGCCGCGTCAAGACGGAGAATCAGGGCAAATTATCACCGAAGAAGCGCCCATCCATAGCTCTAATGTCATGCTCTATTCCGAAAAGGAAAAGGTTGCTAGTCGAGTCGGCTACACGTTTACTGAAGACGGTAGAAAAGTACGTGTCTTGAAGAAAACCGGTGAGGTTATCGACTAATCATTACTGAAATCTTTTGTGGGATGAGTACTATCCTTTATTGTTTCAAATTGCTTTCTGACTAAGCCCAGAGAGCCTGAGAGGACATCTGAAATGGCGGAACAACTTAAGACGTTTTACACCGATAAAGTTGTGCCCAAGCTGATGGAACAGTTTGAGTACAACAACGTTCACCAAGTTCCCAAACTCGTCAAAGTGACGGTTAATCGAGGGTTAGGTGAAGCTTCACAAAATGCGAAAGCCCTGGAAGCTTCAGTGGCTGAGTTAAGTACCATTACGGGCCAGCGACCAGTTGTAACGCGAGCGAAGAAAGCGATCGCGGGATTTAAAATTCGCCAGGGGATGCCCGTTGGCACCATGGTGACTTTGCGGTCAGAGCGAATGTATGCCTTCCTGAATCGCTTAATTAATTTGACTTTGCCGCGCATTCGTGACTTTCGAGGGGTTAGCGGCAAAAGCTTCGATGGCCGCGGTAACTACACTCTAGGTTTACGCGAACAGCTCATCTTTCCGGAGATTGAGTATGACAGCATCGACCAGATACGCGGCATGGACGTCACGATTGTGACGACGGCAAATACAGACGAAGAAGGACGCGCCCTCCTGAAGGAGTTGGGCATGCCCTTCCGCGAGAACTAGGTTTAATCACTGGAGAGGACTATGGCGGCTAACGACACAATCGCAGATATGCTGACGCGAATTCGAAATGCGAATTTAGCGCGTCATCAAACTGTGGATATCCCCTCTACACGGATGACCCGCAGCATTGCTCAGGTATTGCAAGAGGAGGGGTTCATTGAGAGCTTCGAACTCGCCGATGAGGGCGTGCGGCATAAGCTGGTAATTAAGCTGAAATATCGCGGCAAGACGAGGGATCCAATCATCAAGAACCTGAAGCGTGTCAGCCGTCCTGGATTGCGAGTCTATTCCAACCGCAAAGAGTTGCCTCGGGTTCTAGGTGGCATTGGTATTGCCATTATTTCTACGTCCAGTGGCATTATGACTGACCGCGATGCCCGTCGGCAAGGCATCGGTGGTGAGGTGCTTTGTTATGTCTGGTAGTGCAGAATTTTCGTCAAGATTTGCGGTTGTTAGGGAGGAAGCTTAATCATGTCCCGAATTGGGAAGAGGCCCATACCAGTGCCAGCTAAAGTCACGGTCACCATTGATGGTCAGGCCGTTACGGTAAAAGGGCCCAAAGGTGAACTGTCTCGGATAATACCTGAGGGTGTTGTGATCTCTCAGGAAGAGTCTACCGTCACGGTGACACCAGAGAATACATCGCGGCGATCGCGAGAGCGCCACGGGCTTTGTCGAACTTTGATCGCTAACATGATCGAAGGGGTTACTAACGGTTACCAAAAACGGCTAGAAATTCAGGGTGTTGGTTACCGGGCTCAAGTACAGGGCCAAAAGCTCAATATGAGCTTGGGCTATAGTCACCCCGTAATTTTTGATCCACCTGAAGGCATCCAGTTTGCCGTTGAGAGCAATACTAATGTCATTGTTAGCGGTATTGATAAAGAGGTAGTTGGTAACATCGCTGCCAAAATTAGAGATGCTAGGCCTCCTGAGCCCTACAAGGGTAAGGGAGTCCGTTATGCGGGCGAGTACATTCGGCGTAAGGCTGGTAAAGCAGGGAAGAAATAATCATGAAGGCAAGTCGGAAAGAACTTACCCGTCGCCGTCATGCTCGTATTCGACGGCGCGTCTTTGGAACTCCCGAAAAGCCCAGGTTAGCGGTTTTTCGTTCCAATGAGCATATCTATGCGCAAATCATCGACGATACAGCTCATCACACCTTGGTAGCTGCATCAACCTTAGAGTCCAGTATCAAGTCTGAAGGGGCAACCTCTAACCAGAAAGGGGCTCAAGCTGTCGGTAAGTTGATTGCGGCACGAGCCAAGGATAAAGGCATTAGTGAGGTCGTCTTTGACCGCGGCGGCAAGTTATACCATGGTCGGGTTGCGGCTTTGGCTGAGGCAGCTCGGGAAGGCGGTCTGTCTTTTTAAGGTTCAGGCTTTTTAGTAACTGAGTTGATGCGATAGGAAGAGAATCATGGCAAACAATCGCCGCAAAAATACACGTAGCAAAGAAAAAGAGTCGGAATGGCAAGAGCGAGTTGTGCAGATTCGCCGCGTCACCAAAGTCGTTAAGGGTGGTAAGAAGCTGAGTTTTCGGGCGATCGTCGTCGTGGGTAATGAACGCGGCCAGGTTGGCGTTGGCGTTGGTAAAGCCGGTGACGTTATCGGAGCGGTTAAGAAGGGGGTTGCCGACGGGAAGAAGCATCTAGTTGAGGTTCCCCTAACGCGTTCCTATTCCTTGCCTCAGCAAGCTACGGGGTACGGGGGTGGAGCCAAGGTCTTTATGCGCCCCGCCGCTCCTGGTACTGGTGTAATTGCTGGAGGCGCTGTGCGTACAGTGCTGGAATTGGCTGGTGTTCGTAACGTTTTGGCCAAGCAGCTAGGGTCGAACAACCCCCTGAATAATGCCCGAGCCGCGGCCGATGCTTTAGCTTCTCTGAGGACTCTGGCAGAGGTCGCTGAAGAGCGAGGTATTCCAGTCGAAAAGCTGTATGCCTAGCAAAGAAATCTGATTAAAACTTCATTGTCAGGAACAAGTCATGCGAATTAATGACGCTCAGCCTCAAGTAGGCTCAAAGAAGCGAAAGCGGCGCGTTGGCCGAGGAATTTCTGCTGGTCAGGGCGCTAGCTGCGGGTTTGGTATGCGAGGTCAAAAGTCTCGCTCTGGCCGCGGCACTCGTCCGGGTTTTGAAGGTGGTCAGCTGCCTCTCTACCGCCGTGTGCCCAAGCTCAAGCATTTCCCTATTGTTAATCGGAAAGTTTTCACCATTATCAATGTTGGGGATTTAGCCGCTTTAGCCGCCAATGCTGAAGTCACTTTAGAAAGCTTGTTGGAAGCTGGCATTTTGACCACCGCTAAAGGTCCACTTAAAGTTCTGGGTGATGGTGAGGTCTCCAACGCCCTGACTGTTAAGGCAGCCGCCTTCACCAAATCGGCCCGAGAGAAGATTGAAGCTGCTGGCGGAACTTGCGAATTACTTTCCTAGGGATTCCCTAGTCGCTATGATCACCCCTATAGGTTATGTACGATGTTGTGCAATAGCCTTTTATATTTATTCGCTGATGCCGAAGAGGTAGTTTGAGATATGGTTGTGAGCCGCGGCAAAACGCCTAGTGCCCAAGAGACTTTTATGCAGATGGCTCAAGCTGCTGGCTTGAGAAGCCGCCTACTGCTAACTCTGGGCTTGCTGGTTCTAGTCCGGTTGGGAGTTTTTATCCCAGTTCCAGGGATTGACAGAGCTGCTTTTGGGCAAGCCATTCAGAGTGGCAGTCTCGGAGGTTTCGTCGGCTTTATTGATATCTTTGTCGGTGGTGGTCTGTCAGCTCTTGGCATTTTTGCCTTAGGGATTCTCCCTTTCATCAATGCTTCGATCATCATGCAGTTGCTAACAGCAGCTATTCCTCAGCTGGAAGATCTGCAGAAAAATGAGGGGGAAGCAGGTCGGCGTCGAATCTCTCAAGTAACTCGTTATGTTGCCTTTGGCTGGGCGATTTTGCAAAGCACGCTCTTATCACTATTTTTGTTGGCCCCTTTCGCAGAACAGCCTGGGTTTCTCTTCATTTTCCAGACTGTGGTGGCGCTCACTACGGGTTCCATGTTTGTGATGTGGGTGGGCGAGCTGATTACTGAGCGAGGGTTGGGCAACGGTGCTTCTTTACTGATCTTCTTGAATATTGTCTCTACGTTGCCGCGATCGCTTAATCAAACCGTTGAGTTAGCTCAGAGTGGCGATCGCAACTTGGTTGGTGGGGTGATCATTTTACTGTTGGTCTTCCTGGCAATGATTGTGGGCATTGTATTCGTCCAAGAAGGTACACGGCGTATCCCTATTATTTCTGCTCGTCGCCAGGTAGGGCGCAAGCTTTATCTGGAGCAGAGTAACTATCTTCCTCTGCGCTTGAATCAGGGTGGAGTGATGCCGATAATTTTTGCATCGGCGGTTTTGGTACTGCCGTTATCTTTGACGCAGTATGTTAGCAATCCAACGTTCGTCAACTTCGTGAGCAACTATTTGAACCCGACTTCATTGCTATATGTTGCTCTTTACTTACTTTTGATTCTGTTCTTCAGCTATTTTTACGCTTCCTTAGTGGTAAATCCAGAGGACATGTCTCGTAACCTCAAAAAGATGGGAGCGAGCATTCCCGGCATCAGGCCCGGTAAAGCAACTACTGACTATCTAGGTCGAGTATTAAATCGGCTGACGTTTTTGGGGGCTATCTTTTTGGGGTTGGTTGCGGTCATTCCGAGTGCTGTTGAGAGTGCAACCCGAGTGCAAACTTTTCGGGGCTTAGGCGCAACTTCTTTGCTGATTCTGGTTGGCGTTGCAATTGATACCGCTAAACAGATTCAGACTTATGTGATCTCTCAACGCTACGAAGGAATGGTGAAGCAATAGTGACTCGATTAATTTTTCTGGGCCCTCCTGGGGCTGGCAAAGGAACCCAAGCACAGCAGCTTTCTGAAGCCTGTCATGTGCCACACATTTCAACGGGAGACATCTTTAGAAGAGCGGTTGCCGATCAAACTGATTTGGGTAAGAAAGCCAAGTTTTATCTGGATACTGGAGAACTGGTTCCCGACGAATTAACGTTGGGATTGGTTAAAGAGCGACTGGGTGCAGAGGACGCTCTAGCCGGCTGGCTGTTAGATGGTTTCCCCCGCAATGTCGAACAAGCCACCTTTTTGGATGAATTACTACAGGAAATTGAGCAGCCTTTTGAATGTGTGGTGAATTTGGAGGTGCCTGATGAAGTCATCATTGCCAGATTGGTGCAACGGGGCCAGCAAGAGGGGCGCTCAGACGATACCGAATCAACCATTCGTTATCGGTTAGAGGTTTATCGTGAAAGAACTGAACCTTTGATTGATTTCTATCGCAACCGCCAACAATTAGTATCTGTTGACGGTAATCAGCCGATCGAGGATGTGACTGAAGCTTTGGTCAAAGTTGTTCAAGTTTAGCGCTATGATGACGAAGCTATGGTTGCAACTGTTACGGTAGTAACAGAGATTCGGCCTCAGAGCTGAGGTTAGCCGAGGGGAAATTTAGCCTACTGGTTTAGGAGGTAAGCGCTTGTCTAAGCAAGATTTGATTGAAATGGAAGGCACCGTCACGGAGTCTTTGCCCAATGCGATGTTTCGCGTTGACCTCGACAACGGGTTCAATGTACTGGCTCATATTTCAGGTAAGATTCGTCGTAATTACATCAAGATCTTGCCGGGCGATCGCGTAAAAGTTGAACTAACGCCCTATGACTTAAGTAAGGGGCGGATTACCTACCGCTTACGCAAAAAATAGAGTACGTTTCTTATTTATATAGGCATAGGAGCTGACAAGATCGCTTCTAGTAATGGTTCAGCACCAAAGCGAATGACATCTGTGGCTGGCAGTCCCGTTTCTCTAGTTGCTGTGGCAATCGCTAAGTGAGCAGTTTTTTCATCGAAACCGTAGGTATTGAGAGCAATACCTACGGTTTTTGATTGGGTAAAGCAGCCACCTGCTGTTGCGATCGCTTCATACAGCGCAATTGCCTGAGAGAGGGAAGGCACTGGAATGGTTGGGTGATTTCGGATATGAGTTTGTCCTAACCGATGGACCAAAATTAGGTGAGTGGGCTGAGTGCCTCGCATGAGGGGTAAGGTTGCTGTTGAACCAGGGTGAAAGATAGAGCCCTGCCCTTCAATAAACAGGATGTCCTGATCAGGCCCATGCTTGATCACTTGCTGTTCGACTGCTCCAGCGGCAAAATCAACTCGAATAGTATCGAGTGGAATACCCTCATCACCGAGCATAAGATTAGTTTGTCCTGTAGCGATG
>CAZLYS010000197.1:0-7587 GCA_964563415.1 uncultured Halomicronema sp. | reverse complement strand
TGCGCCACTTCTGTTGATATAGCCAATTTTTCTCTAATTCACAACAGGTCTAATGTCGATGGCCGCCAACATCTGACTTTGGGCGGTACAGGCGCTGATTTGAACTTCGTAGATCTTGACTTTATCGAGGCTGGTGCGGGCAGAGTTGAGAACCTGGTTGCTCCAGACCTCGATCTCGTCAAATGCCCCGTTCAAATAGGCGGCCTCTGCCGCCGCCACGTGCAACGACAGGGCGATCTCGTACTGCTGCTGCCAGCAGTCAGTCAACAAGAGCTCAATGCCAGTTTGGAAATAGCGCTTAGAGGCGGCATAGGCGGTGGCCTTTTTGGCTTTCTGTCCAGCTGCTAGATTCAGCTGGGCGAGGTTTTCACGGTCTTGAGTGGCCGTGATGAGCGCTTTTGCTAAGTTCAAGTGCCCGACGATATCGAACAGTTTTTCATCCTGCGCGGTTTCAGACAGGTTTTGCTGCAGCAACTGTCCAATTCGGAGATGGGTGGGAGATTTTTGTGCTTCAGTAATGAGCCCATAGGCCGCTTGCTGCACCCGGTCGTGTAAAAATCGATAGCTGGGGTTGATGTCGCTTTTGAATTCAACCGGGTCTTCCGCTTGAAAGAACTTATAGCTTTGTGTAATTGGCACCACGAGACCTTCTTGCAGAGACTGCCACAGGGTGACGGCGGCCTCGGTGGTTGATTGCTCGGTGACAATGGCCAGTGTGGTGAGGTCAAACTTGTTGCCGATACAGGCAGCGAGGGCAAGCGTTGTTTGCGTGGCGGGCGCGAGTTTCTGCAACTGCTGCGTCATGAATTCGACCACATTATCCGTTAGGGATAAGGCTTTGATCTGACTAATGTCACATTCCCAGTAGCCGCAATCGCTGTTGAAGGTAATCTGCCGTTCCTTGTGCAGGGCGGTGAGGAACTGAGTGATGAAAAAAGGATTGCCCTGAGTTTTGAGATCAACGAGTTCGGTGAGAGGGTGAGCGACCGATCGCGAGCAGGTTAACGTATCGGCGATCAACTGATTTGTGCTCTCAAAGGGCAGCGGCTTCAGCGTCAGGGTATTGACACAGAACTCGGTTTTGATGAGCTCATCAACAGTCAGGATGAAGGGATGAACGGGGGAGACTTCGTTATCCCGATAGGCTCCGAGCAGGAGCAGGTAGGCATTGCCCTTGGTCAACAGTTTGAGTAGCTGCAGCGAGGCCGCATCGGCCCACTGCAGGTCATCGAGGAACAGGACGAGGGGATGCTCGGAGGTGGTGAAAACCTGGATGAAAGCCTGGAATAGACGATTGAAGCGGTTTTGGGCGGCGGCACCGGAGAGTTCGGCGACGGGAGGTTGCGGGCCAATGATGAGCTGTAGCTCAGGAATCACCTCAATCAAGACTTGGCCGTTTTCGCCAACGGCCGCAAGCAGTTGAGTCTTCCAGGCGGCCAGTTGCGCATCACTTTCACTGAGGAGTTGCCCGACTAAATCGCGAAAGGCTTGGACAAAGGCAAAGAAGGGAATGTCGCGATTAAACTGGTCAAACTTGCCTTTGGCGAAGTAGCCCCGCTGCCGCACGATAGGTTTGTGGATTTCGTTGACGACCGCAGTTTTACCAATGCCGGAGAAACCTGCCACCAACACTAGCTCTGCAGCCCCCTGGGCCACTCGGTCAAAGGCTTTGAGCAGCGCCTGCACTTCGTTCTCCCGACCGTAGAGTTTTTCGGGAATGGTGAAGCGATCGCTCAAATCGCGCTGTCCCAACACCAAGTCAGTGATGGCACCATGTTTCTGCCACTGGTGCAGGCAGTGCTCAAGATCGTGTTTGAGGCCCAGAGTACTCTGGTAGCGATCTTCTGCATTCTTGGCCATGAGCTTCCCCACGATCGCTGCGACCACGGAGGGCACCTCTGGATTGAGCTGCTCAATCGCAATAGGCCGGTGGGCCATGTGGCAATGGATGAGCTTTAGGGGGTCATCTTCTGCAAAGGGGAGCTGACCGGTGAGGAGTTGGTATAGCGTCACGCCTAGAGCATAGTAATCAGTGCGGTAGTCAATCGCCCGATTCATGCGGCCCGTCTGCTCAGGGGCTAAGTAGGCCAGTGTGCCTTCTAAACTTTTGGGACTGTGAATCGCTTGAGTCTCTTTGGGCAGCAGGGAAGCGATGCTGAAGTCGATGAGCTTAACCTGCTTTGAGTCAGGATGGATCAGGATGTTGCTCGGTTTGAGGTCTTTGTGGATGACTCCTTGCTGGTGCAACTCATGTAGAATCTGCACCAGTTGAAGGGCAATGTCTAGAACGTCAGTCAATCCGAGTGCCCGTTGCTGAATATATTGGCCTAGGTCAAGCCCTCCAAAGTCTTCCATGATCAGCGCAAAGCTGTTGCCATAGGGCTTGATCGCAAGGGGACGGACAATGCCAGCGATCGCCAGATTTTTTGTGATCGTATACTGATTGCGAAATTCTACTAAATTCGAAAAGCTGTGATATTCCTGGGATAGAACCTTGACGACTACAGGTTTCTGGGTGGCGATGTCGACTGCTCGACAGACTTTTGTTCGTGCACCTTGGTAAATGGTTTTTGTGAGTTCATACCCAGGTAACAGTTGCGATGTAGTCAAGTTGGTGAGGAGAGTCATTGGCTGGATCTAACTGCGTTATCTCAGCTTCAAGGTTCCCTATATCGAGGGCAAAGTTATGATTGTCGCTCTTCAATGACTCTAGGTAGAGGAAAACTTTTGAAGGACTGTATTCGGCACGCCTTGAAACTACTTCATGAGTCGAATTAGGAGCTGAAACCCTCGTGTCAACTCAGGCCTCGGAAACACTTTCAACCACGGTTTCAACAAATTGAAACTGACCCAAGGCAATAGAATGAGACGCCGGTTGTTGAGCCCATTCTTCCAGCTGTTGCCGGTCTCCCAACTGGCCTGTTGCGGAAAAGAAGACACCACAATCGAGTCACTCAGTTCGAGGGGAATCGTGCCCTCAGGAGGCATCGGTGGTGTGTTCAACGTGACCATCAAATCAGTGCTCATGACGCTCTCCCACCACTTTTTAATCGGGGCATCATCAGTGACTCGAAACTCGGCCCATCCCAATTCATTCTGGCTTTGCTTAAAGCCATACTCCACCCAGTTCCTCAGACCATCAAGGTCACCGATTTGCTGGTAGGAAATAGCGTCCACCCAAGTCATCACCATTCAAGTTGCGGCCGACGGTAGCGTAGCGGTGTCAATGTTGTCATGCTGAATCGAGTTCTCCAGCTTCGCCGCACAGCAGGGAGATCTAATATTGCACCTGCGCTTTTAGCACCTCATGAGTCGCGATATCAGCCGGAAAGATATGCTCTACGCGTAAAGAAGCTAGCGTAATATCTTGGGGCGTGCCAAAGGTCGTGAACATGCTGAAAAAAGCCAGTTCCCCATAGGGGGTGGCATAGCGAGTCGTCAGCACTGGGGTTGTTGGGTGTAACCCAGATTGTTGCAAGTGTTTTTTCCCGAGTCGTGTTTTTAATAAGGCTGCAAACGCCTCTACTTTGTCTGTGAGGGCGGGTTGTGCGGATGCTTCGTGGCGTAGTCGTGTGAGAAAAGCGGGGCCCACCTCGTGCAAATTGAGGATTGAGTGAGTCAAGCCTGCGGGGTGAACCAGCAGATCTAAGAGATTCATCGCAGGTGTATCGACGAGATTTCCAATACTGGGTGCTAACGTCATGGCGAGCCATTCTGCTCCACGATTGAGACGCAGCAAGTTCCACTGCGCATCAATGACCAAAGCCGGTATCGGATCGTGGGCATGCAGCAGTTGCTGTAGCGCTATGTTCACCGATGCTAGGGCTGGATCGTGGAGTTGTGTATGGCTGTAGAGCGGCGCATACCCTGCCTGCAACATGATCTCGTTGCGCAGACCTAGCGGGGTGTCTAGTTCTTGTAGCCAGGCAGCTAGCAGTTCTCGGCTGGGTTGGGCACGGCCACTTTCGACAAAACTAATATGTCGTTGTGACACACCTAAGCGTAGCGACAGTTCTAGCTGGCTGAGGTGACGAGATTTGCGTACCTGGCGCAAGGTATCGAGCATCGGGGCAAGCATCGGTATGGCTCAGACTGAATCACTCTGATGATCTAACAACAGCAAACATGCATTCAATTACCTGCCAGGTAATTGCGAGGATAACCTGTGCCCTCAATACTAAGCAGTACCTGCTGACGATGGAGGTTTTTCCGATGCAACGTAGTTTGATTATTCTGATTCTCGTTATGTTCGGCGCCCTTAGCGGAGTTGCGCTGTGGTATCACGGTTATTGGGGCATCCTGGCACCCAACTTCCAGAGTTTGGTCGCGGGGCAAGTCTTCGCAGACCTGGTGATTGCATTAATGCTCGTCATGGTTTGGATGTGGCGAGATGCCAAAACGACGGGGCGCAATCCCTGGCCATGGCTGGGTGTGACCTTGACGACCGGGTCGTTCGGGCCATTGCTATATCTGCTCACCCGTAAGGCAGAGTCAGAGGTAGACGTTAGCGTTGATGCTTCGTGACTTAGCTGTTTGCAGCGGGGAGCGATATGCATTGCAACCCGATCGCTGGGTCAGATCAGCACATGTTCTGACGCTTGGTCAAAGAGGTGGAAGCGGTTGAGGTCAAAGCTGACGCGGACGATTGCGCCTGGGGTAAAACGCGATCGCGGATCAATTCTGGCCAAAAACTCATGGCCGTCGGGTAAGGCCAGATACACGATTTCTTCGTGGCCCATCATTTCCACAACGGAGACGGTGGCTTCTACCTCAAAGGGGTTAATGCCGGGGGGGGCAAACTTGGGGTTGTAGATGTTTTCGGGGCGGATCCCGAAGATGAGGGGCGTGTCGACGTGGGACTCATAACGTGATCGCACATCTCCTGGTACGGGCAATCGTAACGCGCCCGCTTCGATGAATAACTGGTCGTTCTCGGGCTTGAGGGTGGCGTCGAAGAAGTTCATAGAGGGGCTGCCCATGAATCCAGCGACAAAGACGTTGTTGGGTTGGTCGTACAGATTCTGGGGCGTATCGACCTGTTGCAAAATACCTTGGTTCATAACGGCGATGCGGCTACCCATGGTCATGGCTTCCACCTGATCGTGGGTGACATAGATAAAGGTAGTGCCGAGTTTTTTGTGGAGTTTGCTGAGTTCGGCGCGGGCTTGGACTCGGAGTTTGGCATCCAGGTTCGAAAGGGGTTCATCCATGAGGAAAGCGGCAGGATCGCGGACGATCGCCCTGCCCACGGCAACCCGCTGGCGTTGACCGCCGGAAAGTTGTTTGGGTTTGCGATCGAGCAGTTCTTTGATGCCGAGTTGGGTGGCAGCAGCGTGGACTCGCTGTTGAATATCGGTTTTAGGGGTGCCCTGCAGTTGCAGACTAAAGGCCATGTTCTCAAACACACTCATGTGGGGATACAGCGCGTAGGACTGGAACACCATGGCAATGTCGCGTTCACGGGGCGACAGTTCGTTAACGCGTTTGCCGTCGATGTAGATATTGCCACCGCTGATGGTTTCCAGTCCAGCCAGCATGCGCAGGGAGGTGGTTTTGCCACAGCCGGAAGGCCCGACCAGCACGAGAAATTCGTCTTCGCTGATGTCCAAGTTCAGGTCTTTGACGGCGGTGAAACCATTGTCGTATTGCTTGGTGACTTGCTCAAAGACGATGTGTGCCATGCGGTTGACGGTTAATAACTGGACTTTTTACGGGGGGCGGATATTGGCGGGCAGGGGTTTTGGTTTTGGTGGAGGATGAGCCGCTGGGAATTGGCGATCTCGGTCAGCGTCTGCAGGTAGCGCAGCTGCATCGCCCCGGGCGACTCGGCGAGCTCGGCCGAAGCGGCCGCCAGCTGCTGAGAGGCCTGCATCTCGCCGTCGGCGTGGATCACCTTGGCCCGCTTCTCACGCTCCGCCTCGGCCTGGCGCGCCATCGCGCGCTGCATCAGCTCGGGCAGATCGACATGCTTGATCTCGACCGAGGAGACCTTGATCCCCCACGGGTCAGTCTGCTCGTCGAGGATCGACTGCAGCTGATCGTTGATCTTCTCGCGCTCGGTCAGAAGCTGATCGAGCTCGACCTGGCCGAGGACCGAGCGCAGCGTCGTCTGGGCCAGCTGGCTCGTCGCGTAGTGGTAGTTCTCGACCTCGACGACCGCCTTGCGCGGGTTCATCACGCGGAAGTAAACGACCGCGTTCACTTTGATCGAGACGTTGTCCTTGGTGATGATGTCCTGCGGCGGCACATCGTGAACCGTCGTCCTCAACGAGATCCGCACCATCCGATCGACGACCGGCAGCAGGAAGAAGAGACCCGGGCCGTAGTCGTCTTGCTGCAGGCGCCCCAGACGGAAGACGACGCCGCGCTCGTACTCCGGCAGGATGCGCACCGCCTGAAAGACGATGAAGAGCAGGAACAAAACCCCAACGAGAATCGGAATCCAGGGCACGACGAACCTCCGATCAATCGCCGCCGGAAGCGGCGACCGTGAGCCACATATCTTTCACGCTGACGACGCGCGCTTCGGCACCGACCGGTAGCGCACCCTCTTCGGCGACCGCGTTCCACAGCTCGCCGCGGACGAAGACCTTGCCGCGCGGCTCGAGCGCCTGTCGCACGACGCAAGGCTCGCCGATCAGCCCCTCGACGCCGGTATCGACCCGACCGCGATGGGCGCGGATTGCAAAGCGGACGATCCAAATGCAGGTGCCGGCCATCACCAGCGCCGTCGGCACGATCGCCCACGGCGAGACGCGCATCTCGGGAATGTCCCCGTCGACGAGCAGGTAGGCGCCGGCGCCGAAGGCGACGATCCCGCCGATCGTCAACAGCCCGAACGAGGGCACCTTCACTTCGAGCAGGAACATCGCGACGCTCGCCACGATCAACAGCACGCCCAAAAAGGTGATCGGCAGCACCGTCGTCGAGACGAGGAACAAGATCCCGCAGATCGCCCCGATCACCCCCGGATAGATCCCACCCGGGTTCATGAACTCGAAGTAAAGCCCCAGCGTCGCGCCGGTCAGCAGGATCAGCGCGATCGCGGGGTTGGCGAGGAACTCGAGGAAACGCTGTTTGAAGTCGAACTCGGTCGAAACGAAGGTCGCACCCGAGGTACGAACCGTCACTTCGGTTCCATCGAAGAGCTCGATCGTCTGACCGTCGAGCGCGGCGAGCAGCGCTTCGCGCGTCGGGTAGATCGCGTCGATCAGACCGAGTTCGAGTGCTTCGGTCTCGGAGTAGGCCTTGGCGTCGAAGATCGCACTCTCGGCGGCGGCGACGTCCGCGCCACGGTGCGCCGCGATCGAACGCATCAGTGCCGCCAGATCCTCATTCATCTTTTTGAGCAGGACATCGTCTTCACGGTTCTCGCCGCCTATTTGGACGGCGGCCGCTGCACCGGTGCCCTCTCCCAGGACTACTACATCGTAAGGGGCCGGAGGCTGGTCGGGCGTACAGGAGCCAGGCAATAGCAGCAACAGAAGCAGGAAAGGTGCAGTTGCTATCCAATCAGATAATGATGTGCAACTTTTCATGTTGATCCTCTAAATATAAGAAAATCGTATATCCGAAAATCGCATTTAT
>CAZLYS010000196.1:0-7591 GCA_964563415.1 uncultured Halomicronema sp. | reverse complement strand
TCACAGAACGATTTTCCCAGCGATCGTCCACGACCAAAATGCTCTGCTCGGGTCCATCGTACCCGATGATTTGTCGACCACTCTGGCCTAATGAGGGGCGATATTGACCACGTTCTTCCAGAAACTCGACGACAAAACTAAACTGACTGCCAATTCCAAGCTCGCTCTCAATTTCAAGGTGGCTGTCCATCATCTGAATAATTTGGCTGCTGATCGCTAGACCTAAACCAGTTCCCCCTTCTCGCAGGCTGTAATCACCCACTTGCTCAAATGGTAAACAGACCTTCTGCATTTGCTCGGAATGCATTCCGACGCCGGTATCTTGAATCTCAAAGCGAAGACGGTTAAGCCCAGTCTGAATATCTCGCTCCAGTAAGCTCACTCGAAAGACTACCCGCCCCGAATCGGTAAATTTCACCGCATTACCTAACAAGTTGATGAGCACTTGTCGTAGACGTCGTTCATCCGAAATAATCTGTTCAGGGAGTTCCGGATCTGCCTCATACACAAAAGCAATGCCCTTTTGATCGGCACGTACACGGCAGATTTCTACCACGCCTTGTAAAAAAGAAGTGAAATCAAAGCTTTGATGGAACAGTTCCATCTTATGGGCTTCAATCTTAGAGATATCTAGAATATCGTTGATCAACGTCAACAGATGGTTGCCACATTGATAGATAATCTTTAATCCTGTTTGGCCCTGTTCAGAAAGATGTTCTGTTCGGCCTAAGATTTGGGCATAGCCTAAGATGCCATTTAGAGGTGTCCGTAACTCATGGCTCATATTCGCGAGGAATTCGCTTTTGGCTTGATTTGCGCTATCGGCAGTTTCTTTCGCTTGTTCTAAGGCGGCGCTGGCTTTTTCGACCTCTTGAATGACTTGTTTGAGCATCAGCTCTCGGCGTTGACTCGCAGTTTCCAATTCCGATCGCGTATGCTCTGAGCGGGATAATTTCTTTCTCAGAATTCGGTTTTCTCTCTCGAGTACCTGAAGCTGTTGTGCTAAATCGACCCGATTAGGCTCTGCGTTAGCTGATGACATGATGAAGTCTTATTGGGTGCCCAGCAGAACTGCCGTGAAAGTTTCATTATGAAAAAAAGATTTTCCCTGATCAGTTAGCGGACAAATTTCACCGTAGGCGTGGAAACCAATGTTGGGTAAGTCTTGCAAAACGCTCTGAGCAATACGGTGCTCTTCTGAGGCTTGCGTTCCCAATAACTTCATGCGTGACGAGCACGAAACAATCAAGGCTGCACTCGGGTGCTGACCTCGATAAGATGCTTGCGCTTTTGTGAGCGCTTCTTTAGCTGCAGATAAGAGTGATTCTGTATTGGTTTCTGTAAATTGAATAAAAGAATGCTCTGGAATGTTGCCAAAATATTCAATGCTGTCTGTGAGGGCATCTTGGTTATTTGGCGATCGCACGTAGTAGGTGTCTTCCCCAGGTTCAAAAACAGCCACTGCTCCGCCCCAAGAGCCACCTGCGAGGTCAATTGAGAGCGCATTCCCGAAGTAACGTTGGTAGAACACCTTGACTGATTGACCATCAACCTCGTGGAGGGTGTTGCCACTGGCTTTGGTCACCATACCTGGTTGGCCAATTGGATGCTGCCCGGTCGCTACCCCACAAGATACAAACAGGTTGCCAGAAAAGACCAAGGTCGCAACCGCATCTTGCAGTACCTGATTGCCAAAGAACTGGTAAGTATGCTCAAAGCGCCAATCATCTGCTGCTAAACCCCCAAAGATAGGCACCCCTTTGCCCAGAGCACTGCCGAGGCCTTTGACAATGGCCACGCCATCAACCCCTAGTCCTTCGGCGATCGCGTAGCAAAATTTGGGCTCTGCTCCATCGAACTCGGGAATTGCGCAGCGTGCTACTGCTACCTCATCTTGAGATACTCCAAGACCTAAGCCAGCTTGGATCTCAATTTCGTCTGAGCAAAACAGCATCAGCGTCAAAGAGTCCTCATGAAACCCCATCTTGGAGGACATTTCTCCGACAGTAGTACCGCCGATCAAGACAATGCCGACAAATGTCTCGTTAATGTAGTTAAGAATTGCCTGATGATCAAAATCAATGCCGCACAGGAGAATACCAGCCTTGGGCTCATCTCCAGCTAGACGCTCGCGGCACTGTTGAATGGCTTCCTGGATAGCCATCAAAGAGTCAGGATCAATACTATGTCCGACCGCAACTTTGAACATAACAGTTGTCTAATATACGGAACAGCTAAATCATCAAACCTGCATTGAATGATTTCGATGGTGGATGCCCGCACAATTAAGAAGATACTAACGGGTAGGGCGCATTTATTCCAAATAGACGTTACAAGTTGATTGATTTGGCGCCTCGAAACTTCTCAAAGCCAGACAAGAAGAAGTCTGGATACAGTTTCCTAAACTCCCCTGAATTCAACGAAGTTGGCTGCCTTAGCCTTAATCGGGGACGGTGAATTCATGGCTGACTGTCTCGGTTTTTCCAAAGATGTCAGATCACCCTCCTAAAGTTTAAGTCCAATCAAAATCATAGATAACATTCACACTGTGCCTGATATTACAGAGCGATTCAGTGATATCAACCAGTTGGTTTTTGTGGACACATTTTTCTTTACGATCAGAATATGATTTCGAAGATCAAAGCTTGATCTATGAAGTTATGGCCAGGGTGCAAGTAGTCAGATAACTGAGCCAGCTGATCACTGAAAGCGTGCTTTTTGATAGCCAAATTCTGAGTCTTTTGACATGAATGACTTCGGGAATTGGACATTAGTAATGTTGTCAAGATAGTTCGTTGTAAATGCCTTTAGGAAATCTTCTGAAGGTGGTTTAACGTGCAATTCAAGCCCTTTTAGGGTGGCAAGCCTACTATCCAAGACCTAACGAAAGCACAGTTTTATCAGAGGTGCTTGCTCATTATTGACGGGCAAACAATGTCCATCTCATCTGTGCATCTACTTGATTTCTTGACTGCTGACGACTTGTTTTTTCTTTTTGGAGTTTACCCATGCTTGCTAATACCGATTGGACTGCCTGCATTCGGACAGAAATCCCCTTGAGCATTTATCCCAAGTATCAATGGCAACTCGATTTGAACTCGAGTGGACGACCTCAATTTGACGCTCGCCCCACCGTTTCTCGACACTTGGTCAAATATCAAGGACCCAATCCCAAAGTTTGCCCATATGGAGATGACGTCGCGCCGATCGCCCGACTCACCCTGATGGACTCTTGGCAACAGCCCCGAGATGCTTACACTCTGTCAGCCCTGCGATTCAAACTGAATCCTTTTAGCTTGAACCAAGTGAAAAGCCGACCCAGCACTAAGCAAATCGGTATTCCAGCCCCAGTCAGGCACTTACATCAGGTAACAGCTAAGCATACTATTGACGTCGATCGCGTCTTAAAGGCTCCTTCCTTGACTGAGTTTGAGGTGTCTTTAAACACGATGCAGCAAGCTATGCGGGCATATTTCATCGATGAACTTTTGCCGTGTATGACGGCCAATCCGCTCGATGTGGGGCTCCATCGCCATGAGTTGCCCCCTGAGTTGGCAGATGATCTAGAACAGTATGTGCGCCTCCAAAATAGTCCTTACCTATTTTTTGACTTGCTGCAATGGCTCGAGCGTGACATTGCCCGATACCGTCGAGTCACGGCTCTGGCCGGAGCGCCCGTGACGAATGAACAGGCGATGTTTCAAGTGATGCGCAACTGGCGCGATCGCGACGGGCATCGACGCAAAAAGCCGATTGTTTTCCCCATTGGAGTGCCGGTCAGCTACATCCAGTCCATTCGCCGCAAAGACCAGCCCTTTATGACGAAGGAGTTTGGCTATCATGCCCATGGCGCGATGAATCACTGGCTGCAAGAGCATATCTGGCGACGCTTTTGCTATCGCTACCCTGAGCAACATCGGCTGCATCCCTGTGGCTTGCTGAAAAAGCTGGGCTCTGTCCACTTTGCGTTCCCAGATACGATCTATGAACTGCATGTCGAGGAGGTCGCTAACCCTGCTAACACGAATTTCTGGGCCGTCTTGCAGAACTATCTGCCATTGATGTCTCCCTGGGCCTAATCGGGCTGGGTATGGCCGAGAGCTGTCCTGATGAATTTGACTCATCAGGACAGCCTAAGCGGGTAGGTGCGCGAATAAACTTTCTAACGGTTACTTGTCCTGATGATCACGTCACCTGACACAAGCTGCGGAAGTGGTCACCGCGCACTTCAAAGTTGGGATATTGGTCAAAGCTGGCGCAGGCCGGAGACAGCAAAACAGTTTTGGCCTGAAGTTGGAGGGCAATTTCCCGACTGCGCTGAACGGCTCGCTCCATTGTCTCCACTATTTCGTAGTCGGAAAAGCTGATGTCATGGAGTCGGGCCGCAAACTGTTCAGCCGCGCTGCCGATCAGTAAAACGCTGCTAGCTTTGGTCTGAATTTCTCTGAGCCAATCGGTATCGTCGCCGTCCTTAGCCTCGCCGCCAGCGATCAAAATAGCGGGTGCCGCGATCGCCCGCAGCCCGACTGCTGCGGCATCGTAATTAGTGGCCTTGCTGTCATTGATAAAATCGATTCCCTGCCAGGTTGCGACCCGCTCTAATCGATGAGGTACGCCTGGAAATGTTTCCACACCGCGAGCGATCGCGTTTGGTGCCAAACCTGCTAGGTGCGCTGCAGCCACTGCCAGGAGCAAATTTTGCTGGTTATGCTCACCCACCATGGGCAAACTATCCGCAGCCACGATGGGAGTATCGTTGATTTTGACCCAACCCGCTTCGATATACGCTAAGGGCTGGAGGGGAGCGATCGCGGCTCGACCTTGGGCGCTAGTCCAATACGGTTGTGGGAATAAGTCAGCCGCGTGGGTTCGCAGATAAGGATCATCGCCATTCAGCACCACCTGCTCAGATTGGTGTAGTAGCTTAGCTTTGATCCGAAAGTAGTTCTCTAAGGTTTTGTGGCGGGCTAAGTGATCAGGGGTGAAGGTTGTCCACAGACTGATTTTGGGAGCTAGGGTCGCAGCCGCCTCAATTTGGTAGCTGCTCAGCTCAGCAATCACCCAGTCTGGGGAAGTGGGATTCAGCGCCAGTTCGCCGATCGCTTCACCAATATTGCCGCAGGCCGGGGCATGAAGTCCTGCTGCCTGAAAAATCGCCGCCGTCAAAGCCGTCACCGTCGTTTTGCCATTCGTGCCGGTGATGCCAACCCAAGGGCGATCGCTTAAGGTCCGCCAGGCGAGTTCTGCTTCGCCAATCACTTCTTTGCCCTGTTCGCGAGCTGCAACCAGTGACGGAATATCCCACGGCACCCCCGGACTCACCACGACCAACGACGCCTCATCTTGGGCCGAAAAGCTATGCCCCAACTGCACAGTCACTCCCTCAGCCTGCAAAGCGGGAATCGCATCTGCCAGTAAAGGCTGGGTGGTGCGATCGCTCAACACGATTTGCCAACCCTGTCTAGCAAGCAGTCGAGCAGCAGCTATCCCTGATTTGCCTAACCCAATGACGTGAGCCTGTTTTTCCATAATGTGAATGAATGCGGGGTGCGGAATGCAGAATGCGGAAAAAGAAGTATTGATACTTGGTGTTGGGTTTCTGGTTATGGGTAATGGGTGATCGGCCAACCAAGAACCAGGCACTAAGAACAAAAACTTACCTAGCGACCTTCATCCCCTGATACTCTCCCCTTATCCCTTCACAATGGCACCAAAGTCTGCCAGTACCCGAGCATGATTGCGGAGTAGGCCCAGTAGATTCAATCGATTTTGCTGGATGGCAGGATCTTTGTCCATAACGAGAACGCTGTCAGGGCCATCAAAAAAACGACTCACGACGGGAGCAGCATTTTCTAACCCGGTAATTAGCTGTTGATAATCGCGATCGCGCTGGGCCGCTTCGGTTTGTGGCAGTAGCGTTTGCAAAACATCGTAAAAGGCTTGTTCAGACGCCTGCTGAAAGCGGTCGGTATCCACCACTGCCGCCGGGTCTAGCGACTCGGTATTCAGATCGCCCTGCGCGGCTAAGCGCGCCGCCCGGTTCACCGTTTCGTAAATCTTGGCGAGGGTGCCGTCCTGACGGATGGATTGCAGGTAGGTAGCGCGATCGCGCACGTCGAGCAAATCGGTTAACGCCCGTTGAGTGTAAGTGGAGTCGTTTTCTCCCAAAACGGCGTTAACCAAGTCGTAGTCGACCTGTAAGTCATCCTGCAAAAGCGTTTGTACCCGCTGCAAAAAGAACTCCTGGAGCTGCGATCGCAACGGTTCGGCGCTGTCAACGGTCAAATCGGGATTGTCGACAAAAGTATTAACAACCTGATCGAGCAACTCATGCAAGTTGATATCCAAGTTGGCATCCCAGGTTACGGTGACGATCGCATTTGCAGCCCGACGTAGCGCAAAGGGGTCCGATGATCCCGTCGGCAACATTCCTAAACTAAAGATGCTGACTAGGGTGTCCAAGCGGTCAGCCAGTCCAAGGGCTTGACCCACCAGGGTTTGGGGCAGGCGATCATGCGCCCCCCGGGGCAAGTAGTGTTCGGTAATGGCAACGGCAACGGGCTCGGGTTCGCCGCTGTGGCGAGCGTACTTTTCGCCCATGACGCCCTGCAGTTCGGGAAATTCGCCCACCATTTGGGTGACGAGGTCGGCTTTACAGAGGTGTGCGGCCCGGTGCAGGTGCAGCCGTTCGGTATCGGTCAAATCCAACTGATTGGCAATGAGGGTCGCGATCACTTCAATGCGATTGACCTTGGCCCCCATCGACCCCAGGCGTTCTTCAAACGTGACGGCCTCCAATTTGGTTACAAAGGTGTCGAGGGAAACGGCGCGATCGGCATCAAAGAAAAACTTGCCGTCCGAGAGCCGTGCTCGGATCACCCGACCATTACCCTCAGCAATGAGCTGAGACTGCTGGGGATCGCCGTTAGACACCGTGATGAAATACGGCAGTAGTTGGTCAGAATGCGCTGCTTGTAAAACGGGGAAATAGCGCTGGTGGCTTTCCATTTCCATAATCGCGACTTCTGATGGCAACTCCAGAAAGTCGGTCTCAAACTCCCCTACCACAGCGGTGGGCCATTCCACTAAATTAGCCACTTCACTCAGCAGCTCGGCGTCAATGCGGGCAGTGCCACTGACAGACTCGGCGGCTTTTTCGACCGCGGCTTTGATCTGTGTTTGGCGCTGGTTGACATCCACTTCGACAAACGCATCACGTAGGGTACTGACGTAATCTTGTGCCTGTTGCAGCGTAATCGGCTCGGGATGCAGCACGCGGTGAGCCTGAGTGATGCGATCGCTCTCGCACTTTTCGGAGCCATTTTCGAGTGTTAGAGGAATCAGCTCATCATCGAGCAGGGTCACCAACCAACGAATGGGGCGAGGAAATTTGAAGTCGCCGTCCCCCCAACGCATAAAGCGTTTGCCCTCTAATCCCAAGATCCACTGGGGCACCCATTCTTTGAGCAGGTCGGCGGCGGGGCGACCCGGAATTTGATGCTGTACAAAGACAAACTCGCCTTTGTCCGTATCCCGGATTTCTAATGTGGACGCCTTAGAAATCCGGGATACGGACAAACTCGCCTTTGTC
>CAZLYS010000195.1:0-7609 GCA_964563415.1 uncultured Halomicronema sp. | reverse complement strand
ACGATTCGGCTACGTCGGTTACTATTAGCCGGGCTCCTATTTCGCATTGGGTTGGCTGAAGCGCCGATTGAAGTCTTTCAGCAACCCGCGAGTCAACTGCGAGACTCGGAGTTGGTGACGTGGAATAACCGTGCCTATTTGGGCAGTCAGCTACTAGCAGCGATGTCAGAGTTAGAATCCGTGCGCGTGATCGTCAGTCATCAACTCGAAAACTGGGATGGCAGTGGTCGGCCAGATGGCTTACGAGGAGACGATATTCCTTTGGAGGCACGTATTCGGAGGTTGGTAGCCCACTTTCAAGAACTCACTCAGCCACGCGGCGATCGCTCCGCTCTCGGTCTAGCTGCAGCACTTGAAAAGTGCGTTCAGCATAGTGGAAGTCGGTTTGACCCTACTCTTGTAGAACATTTGACAACTATTGTCCGATTAACTGAAATCGGTATGATGCAGTTACCCGATCGCCCTAGCCAGCTCCCCAAAGTTTGGCTAGAAGAATCGCTGTCCCCTGTCGCCTAATCTGAACGCCGCCCAGCTATGACTTCGTCTCCTACCTCATTGTCTGTATCGCTTGATATTACTGCCGTCCGAGCTGGCAAGCAGAAACAGTTAAGCGAGGCGATACTGGCTGGGCAAGATTTATCTGGGGCTAATTTAGAAGCGGTTAATTTAGCTAAAGCCAATCTGGCAGGTGCCAATCTGGCAGGTGCTAATCTCCGCCAAAGTAATCTGCGCTGCAATCTGCGGGGAGCTAACTTGGGGGGGGCTGATTTAATGGGGGCTGATCTCCGCAATGCTGAGTTGCAGGGCAGTACCTTCATCGAAGCCCGGTTTCAAAACACCAGTTTTGCGGGTGCTTTTATGGCCGGAGTGAATCTCACTCAGGCTGACTTGGCTGGCTCCGACTTTCGCGGTGCTGATCTGCGAGGGGCCGATTTGCGTGAGGCCAAACTTGAGCAAGCCGATTTTAGCAATGCCAACTTGGCCGGAGCGAATCTGTCTGACGCCAATCTGGAAGAAGCGATTTTGAATGGGGCAATTGTCCGGGGCACCAATTTCACCGGGGCTAATTTGCTATGTGTGGAAGGTGAAGGTGTGGCTTGGGAAGGGGCCTGTCTCGACGGTGCAGCGAGCGCAGGTAGTATCCTAGACACCTAGGCTGCATGTAAATCGGAGACAGCGATTTGAATCTCCCTTCTTTTATCTGGTTATGGCGCATCGCGGCCTGGTCGATGGGCCTCACAGTATTCCTCTTTGTGTGCCTTGCCGCCCTCGGTGGCTGGATGCGCCATCTTAGACTGCAAGGGGAGACTGCGCCTGCTATCGATACCCAAACATCGCTATTTCCCAGTCTACGTCGCCTGCATTTCAGCCTTGGCTTAGTGCTGGTATTTGCGGTACTCCTCCTCCTCTCTATTGGGATTGTGGGTACGTTGGGACACTTTGGGAGCTTAGGGCATTCTCCCCATTTACCAGTTGGTCTCACTGTCGTGACCTTGACCCTGGCTTCGGCCTGGTCTGCAACTCAGATTAATCATCCCCAAAAACCGTGGGCGCGATCGCTCCACCTCACCCTCAACGGTTTGCTAATGATTGCTCTGGCCCTCGTTTCCTGGTCCGGGTGGCTCGTCGTTCAAAAATACTTGCCTTAAGGGCAGTTCTATTTTTGCCCTGTGGACTTTATCGAAGAGCGCTCGGCGCGGCCCCAGTCTGATTGACGTCAGTTCGACGACCTAGAAGGTCGCCTCAGGGAGAGCTGTTAAGCCTTTGACTTCGAGGTCTAAAGCCGGTTATTTCTTTTGATAGACGTGAGTTCGATGAGCAGAACTGGCCAGTTGTCGGAGAAACGCTTGGCGCTTGCCCGCATCACGTTCGCGGCACCCATCGGTCGTTGTCTGGAGGCGCGTCCCCTAGCGCCGTAAAGCGACGCGGGGTCGCATCGCTTTTTCTCGTATATCCGATAGCATTGGGCGCTTTGCCAATCGTGCGATTGCTCACGGACACCGGCCACTCATCGGCCATTTGTGGTTGGGTGAGATGGCCCCGTTGTGCGGCGAAACGACGAAAGGTTTCCAGGTCAGGAATTTTCGGGTCAGGACCCAGCCGCGAGCGGTGTTTAGGCGCAAGACTACCCGTTTCGGCACGGCGATCAAGCCATTGATCCAGGGTATTGCGACTGATGCCCAACATCTGGCTGACGGGCAATTTCTGGTCGCCATGGTCCACTGCGGCAACGGCTTTTTGCCGCAGCTCAAGGGGGTAACTGGTAGCCATGAACGGTTAGGGAGGAAAACTGGGGCTACCAATACTGTCCTGATAACCTATTCACATGCAATACAACTGCCGCATGCCACCTCCATTAACCGAGGAGATAGAAAAATGCGACCATACCCCCCATCGCTAGCAAGGTCGTGCTGATACCCAATACTTGGGCCCGCACAGAGATCTCCTGATGTGCTGGTTGTAGCCAAAAGCCCAATAGCCGGGCAATCGCTGGCATCACAAAGAACGTCAAAATCGTACTCGTGACCATTAAATTGACCCACAAGGCACTAGCCATGGGCAAGTCTTCTAAAATGCCAAAATAATCGAACAAGCGCTCTTGAATCATGATGACCGGATAAAGCGCTAGCACCACCGACAAAATTTGCTTCCATGCAGGCGGACCTAAGCTGTCAGATTCAATACCAGAGCGGGTAGAAAACCACCCCTCTAGTCCGGTGGTGAATGACTTAAAGCGATAGCTTTCAAAAATATCTCGGCCCTGCTGCAAGATATCTTCTCGCTGCTTAGAGGCTAGCCACTGATTGAGGTGATCGGGCTGATCAAAATGGACAACCCAATACCACTTAAGAGCGTCGTCTTT
Source organism: uncultured Halomicronema sp. (assembly GCA_964563415.1). Lineage (GTDB taxonomy): Bacteria > Cyanobacteriota > Cyanobacteriia > Phormidesmidales > Phormidesmidaceae > Halomicronema. The sequence continues at coordinate 4,746 of CAZLYS010000195.1, read as the reverse complement.
ACACCTGAGGGGGCGATGGCGATCTGCACGTGCGAACCCTGCTGAGCGCTCGGCACTGCGAATCAAGCGAGTATGCCACCAGCGAAATGCCCAGGCTTTTTGACGCGGCACGATATATTCAATGACTACGCTCGAGTAGCGAACGTTGTCACCTTCGGGGAGTGCTTCAATCAGGCTAATAGAAGCAGACTTTGAAACGCGTGCAGTCCGCTGAAGTACTTGCCCAAACTTATTTGCAGCCTGGCTTAGCCGTAATCTGAAATCTTCTTTGGATGAATTCACGTCCGAATCGGTGGGAAAACAAAGGGAGCAACCCCAGCATACACAGCTCAGAGCAAGGATTTTACGCTTCTCAAAGATATGAGTTACCAGGCGAAGAGACCTGCTGCAGTGCCCTAAACGTATGCCCTTTAGGGAATTCTTGGAGCTTAACAACTAACCAGAATATCGGTGTCACCGATAGACAAACGCTATCTGAGGACTCTTTGGTCGATATGCCTCCGCAGAGACAGGCGCTTTTTCTCAACAATGAGGAGAGTTCAGGTCTATGTAAACTATCGATGAAATACAATTGCTCTCAAGGCAAAAAAGCCCGCCACCAAAGTCAAAATAAAAATATTCTGCTTAATACTTTTAAGTAGTGAGATTATTTCGTCGGCTTGTTTTTGAGTCATACTGATGGATGTTGTAGCGGCGGCTGACTCCGGAGGTGTTGAAAATTTCGCACTCGCTTTAGAGTCGATTGCTGAGGGCGCATCTGCAGCGGGTGCAGCTGTTTCATCAGGAGTTGTCTGCGACATCCTTAAACCTCTTACAACATTCAGTGGGCCTTCAACTTCTACAGTCTAACGCTCGATATCGGTACTATTTATAGGCCGAGACAACTCAGCGTAACGTCATCGTTAGATAACATCTTTTGATCAGCAGGATTCGGGCTTCTGGGAACTCAAAGCCAGATCCATTCTTGAGGTTGATGATAACGCTGTCACTGTCTAGGCTTGCCAACTGACAACGGGATATTCAAGGCATATTTGACTAGCATTACCGTCTCTTTCTCTGACCTCTTCACCTGCCGCAAAGCTTATTGATAGTTAAGCAGCTATAGAGCTTCAAACATCTTCAGTCAAGAATATAAAGATATCAAATAAAAGTAGATTGAGGATGCTAAGATTCTCTCCTTAATGGCAATAGCTAAATGACCGAATAGCTCAGGTGAAAATAGTCTGAGTTTTGCCAAGAAGTCACCCTGACCTATTGTCTTTATATTTCAAATTTCCCATTTCTGGAGGTCTTTGTGCTGAAATCTGGTTTTGAATATTGTAAACGTTGGATACAAGTTACTTTGATCGGTATCTTATTGTTTGGGATCACCTTATTAGGTAATCCCTCTCTGGCTTTTGCGTCAAGCAAAGTGGTCACTCCTGAAGCACTCGATATGGCGATTAGCGAGGCTGCTCAAGAGTTTGTTGAATCCGTGCTAGATGAGTATGCTGACATGCTAGAAGAAGTATTTGATACGGCTTATGATCCCCTCAAATCTTCGGTCAAGAGTGTTTCTAAGCAACTGATGAAAGCAGAAAAGGCCGCGATGAAAGGTGGTGAAGCTGCTGCAGTTCCTGCAATTATGGTTCCTCAAGAACCCTTTCAAGCTGCCTCTGATGCATTTGCTATGTTGCAAGAAACCACTGCTGGCTTTAAGACTCAATTGGAATCTGCGCCTGCAGCTGTACAAGCTATGCTCGAAGAACAAATTAGTACCAAGATGGAAGCACTTGAACAAGCGATCGCAGAAGCCGCGACCACAGTCGATCAAATCGCTACTGACGTAGCCTTACTAGATGCTGCTGATCCGGCAACTACTGCAGCTTTTAATGAGAATGCCACCACTCTGACTCAAGCGATTCAAGCAGTCGATTTAGCAATTGATAGTTTCGACAGCTAGTGCATTTGTAAGACTTCAAAAATTTCTTTAGCTAAATCGGATGTAGGTTGCACTATGAGCAGTATCTCAAAAACCTACATCCTTTTTTATTTATGCAAACTGTTGAACAAGACGAGCGATCGCTTGAGGGAGGTGGCTAATCTCAAACCACAACTCTCTAGGGCTGATGCCAAATAAAAATTGCAGTACTAATAGTATTATGACCAGGGCTAGTAAAGTTTTGGCCTCTTGATTGAAGAGCCGAAATGCTAAGCGAGAAACTAAAATCACGATCGCGATCGCTCCCATTAGCAAGATTAATTGAGAGTCCATTAAGCCAGAAAAACTACTCATGTAATACCAGTCTCAGAGTTGTGTAAATAAGATACCCAGGAATATGAGCTCAAAGCTCAGCCGATTGATTTCCAAGCTGGATTTTCAGTCAATCAGATAGAGTCGCAGCCCAGGAATTGCTTAGTCAAGACCTCACGACTAAAGAGAATAATACTGTTGGTATCAGTATGCTCAAGAGTGATAACAGCAATTGGTCAACAAGGCTTGACTGCTGGAATCAGGAGGCACGATATATCAACCTTTGAGATCTGGTGCATTTAGGCCAAGGCTCAAGCCTTGGCTCTCTAGAAGCATTCTACTCTTGGCAACCTCTCAGATGTATGAGCAGGCCTGCAAAAACAAACTCAGATATTTCACTGTTCTCCTGACCTTGACGTAACTCCCGGTCAGGAGAACAGTGAAAACTCACCAAACAAGATTGATTACTTTGGAGTCATGATTTAGTCAAGACTATCTTGCAAATCTTCTAAAGCTTCTTCAGCTTTCTCCATGCCAGCTTTGACTTTATCCATGATTTCTTCTGAGGTTGGCATAAAGGTATCTCGCATTTCGACACCCTTTTTGATCTTTGCTTTGACCGCTTCAGGCACCCCTACGCCTGCAGGCGATTTGGCTTCAATCTTGTCAATGATTTCCTCAGAAGAAGGCATGAAAACTTCTTTCTTCTTCAAGAAGAGTTCTTTTTTTTCCATTGGGCTTAAGGCTGCAAAGGCATCTCTGCGGGGAATAGTGTTGATAACAGATTTGATCTCACGCTTTTGATCGGGTGTCAGCATCAACGATCGAAAAGTTCGCCGAAAACTTTCACCGCTAGAAATGCGGTCTTCAAACATTTTTTGCTGCCGGGGTGTCAAAATCTCACTGAGTTTCGGCATTACTTCCGATTTTACTTGCTTCAAAGCAGAGGTTTCATCTTCATTAGAAGCAAACGAAAACCAGCTAAACCCTAAAGTCGGAGCAGCTGATAGATTGCTCGCTTGGGCAGAACTCAGTGGCAGGACACTCGCGGCAAAGATTATCAAACCCGATAAGAACGCAAACGCAAGGCGATTCAGTTTCATCGATCCTCCTCCAAAGGAATGCAATGTTAAAAAGTCAACTAAGATTCTGAAGGTTGGCTGAAGTGATGGACGTAGGCCGCGATCGCTAAAATCGTGATGATCATCACCGGAAAAATGAGCGTCCACCAACTCTCTGAGACGAAGATGAGGAAGGCCGCAGCCACACCCCCACTGGCAAAACCCACAATAACCGGCAAGTAACGACCTATTCTTTCCCACGACTCGGCCGCCTCTTGTTCAGCCTGGGCATCCGATGCAAACTTTGCCCCAATCAGTTGTACCAAGTCAATTGTTAACTGAGTCGTATTGCCGGTCATCACCGTGGTCGGAATATAGCTCTTAAAGACTTTAGCTTCCTTCATGAGGGTGTTTTGAATGCCCATAGCCACCACCCCAGCCATGCCAATGGGGAAGATGTACTCCTCTTGAACATCGATGATGAGCGCTGGCGTCAAACTTGCACTCACAACCAGAAAGAGGAGTAGAGCGATCGCCTCCGCAGTCAATAAAACTGCAAAAACGGGCCATTGTTTACGGCGGGCATATTTAGCTAGTAGCGAAGTCATTGCAACTGTCAACATAAACACCGGAATCATCAATAGACGGGTGAGGGTTGATTCTTCCTCTTCATCGACGAAGGATGCACCGGCTAGCGCAATGTTACCTGTGACATGGGCGGTAAAAATGCCAAACAAAATAATGAAAGCAGAGGTGTCGACAAAGCCTGCCACCAGACTCAGCAAAAAGCCAGCAGACTTATCACCAACCAAAAAACCGCTGATGCTAAAGGCCTTATTGGACTGTGAAATCGATGTCATCTCACTCGTCAAAAATTCACTCCTCTCTCTTTACACACATCATGATGGCAACTCCTCACGCCGCAAACTGAGTCAACCGATACGACTTTTGGGGTTGATCTCTCATCCACCAGCTTTGCCAATGTTTAGAAATGAAACGGATACTCAGCCCACACAAACCACTCAGAATCTTTAGAAAAACTCAAGCTTTACCCGTTGAGTCCCTGGCGTTAACTTGAACTATTAATTTGCGAGCATCCCAGCTACTCTTTTGGCCCCAGAGTAAACTTTAGGCAAGGCAGCATACCTCGAAAACTTCTATGCTAAGTATTGAGCTTTCAAGAAAAGTTGACTTAGAGTAATTTGTGCCTTCAGAGGCAGGCACCCTAACAAGCCTGGTAGCAACTATCTGAGGCTGAGCCAGCCTGACTCAAGACTGAATTAACTCTGAATATCCTACGCAGTTAACGTTTAGGCAATGTGATGGGAAAGCTCTTTAACAAAATCTATGCGGCCCTGCGACATGAAATTTTGTCTGGCCAATTGTTACCTGGGGAAAATCTGATTGAACAGAATCTGGCCAATCGCTTTGCTGTCAGTCGGACGCCGACTC
>CAZLYS010000194.1:0-7636 GCA_964563415.1 uncultured Halomicronema sp. | reverse complement strand
GTACCCGCGTGAAACCCGAATTACTGGAAGAGCGCTTGGGCTGCCCAGTTGTGCCAATGGTTGCTTCCCGCCAGCAGGGAGTCGACACCCTGAAGCAGTGCCTAGATAACGCGCTTGAGGCTCCGATCGTACCGCAAGCTACAGTCGTCTATCCATCACTGATTGAAGAAGCCTTGACCGCTTTAACACCGGCAGTAGCAGCTGCTCATCCCACGGCTCGCGATCGCTGGACGGCTCTCAAGCTGTTGGAATATGACGCCGACGGTGCGCCCAACGTGAATCCTGAGATTCTGAAACAGGTTTCCGAGCATCGGCACCGCATCCATCAAGTGCTGGGCGAAGACATTGACATCGCCGTGGCTGACAGTCGTTATGGCTATGCCCACCGTTTGGTAACCGACGTCGCTACTCGTCCCCGTGAAGTCAGCCTGACCACCTCAGACAAAATTGACCAGGTGGTGCTGAACCGCTGGCTGGGCATCCCCATTTTCCTCGCTGTGATGTACCTGCTGTTTATGTTTGCCATCAATGTGGGGGGTGCCTTTATCGACTTTTTTGACATTGTCTTTGGCACCATCTTTGTGGATGGTTTGGGGGCAGTGCTCTCAGCGATGGGCCTGCCCGACTTGGTGACGGTGGTTTTTGCCGATGGCATGGGCGGCGGTATTCAAACCGTGGCGACCTTCATCCCCGTCATTGGCTGCCTGTTTCTATTTATGGCGTTCTTAGAAGACAGCGGTTACATGGCTCGCGCGGCCTTCGTGATGGATCGCTTCATGCGGTTTGTGGGCTTGCCGGGTAAATCCTTTGTGCCGATGCTGGTGGGCTTTGGCTGTAACGTGCCTGCCATTATGGCCACGCGGACGCTGGAAAGTCGCCGCGATCGCATCCTCACCATTTTGATGAACCCGTTCATGTCCTGTGGGGCACGGCTTCCCGTGTATGCGCTATTCGCTGCTGCCTTCTTCCCCCGCGCCGGACAGAACGTCGTGTTCGCACTGTATTTGATCGGCATGGGCATGGCTGTGGTGACCGGACTGATCATGAAGCACACCCTACTGAAAGGTGAAGCCGCTCCCTTCGTCATGGAACTGCCGACCTATCACATGCCCACGTTGAAAGGTGTCCTGATTCGGACTTGGGAAAGACTCAAGAGCTTTGTCGTGCGGGCGGGCAAGGTGATCGTGGTCATGGTCATGGTGCTCAGCGTCCTGAACTCCATCGGTACTGATGGTTCCATTGGTAACGAAGATAGCGAGAATTCCATTCTCAGTTCGGTGAGCCAAAGCATTACCCCCGTCTTTGCGCCGATGGGAGTTTCCCAAGAGAACTGGCCTGCGACGGTCGGTATCTTTACGGGCGTCTTTGCGAAAGAAGCAGTTGTCGGTACGCTGGATTCCCTCTATGGGGCGCTGGGCGACGATGCCGCGATCGCTGCGGGTGAAGCGGTAGAAGCAGAAGGCTTTGACTTCTTTGGCAACATTGGCGAAGCCTTTGCCACCATTCCTGCTAATTTGGCTGACCTCGGCGGCACCCTCCTCGATCCCCTCGGTCTCTCTGTGGGTGACGTCAGCGAACTCGAAACCGCTGCCGAAGAGCAGGAAGTGGCTTACACCACCTTTGGTCAAATGGCCCTGCGATTTGATACTCGCGTGGCGGCCTTTGCCTATCTGTTGTTTGTGCTGATGTACTTCCCCTGCGTGGCTGCAATGGGCGCGGTGTATCGGGAAACCAATGCCGGATGGACTGCTTTTGTCGGTCTCTGGACTACGGGCCTAGCCTACTGGAGCGCCGTTATGTATTACCAAGTCATGACCTTCACCCAGCATCCGGCCACGGCCACTGCTTGGATTGTGGGGCTAACGGCGATCGCGATCGCGACCATCCTCCTGATGCGATACTCGCGTCCGGCCCGGAAGCAGCGAACCCTCCAATTAGAAGGACATTAGTTTTTAGGGAGTAGGGAATAGGCAATAGGGAGTTGGGGGTTAGGGAGTCGGAGGGGGAAACGCCGTACCCATCCGACCTCCCTTTCACCCTTCACCCACGCCATTTATACCGATTCTCTAAAAGCCAGCTACACATCCTCCCCCTGAGCCCCCTGGCACCCATAGCCTTCAGTTCCGATCGGTAGCTCTATTCTGGGGAACTGGTATTACTACACCCACTCCACCTACCTTTCACCCATCCACTCCACCTACCCTTCACCTAAACCATGCTCCGCGATATCCAAACCTACATTGCCGTCAACGGCACTGTATCCGTCAGCGACCTCTCCCTGCACTTCCATACCAGCACCAGCACCCTCCAGCCCATGCTCAAAAAACTCAGTCGCAAAGGCCGCATCCGCGAACTCCCCTCACCGACCAAATGCGAAGGTTGTACCTGTTGCGACCACAATGATTTGGTGTGTTATGAGTGGGTGAACGTGTAGACCTTTGGCAACTTTCGTGATGACGCACAGCTACGCATTGGCAACTCCTCAGTATGCTGATCTGCGATCGGCGATTTGCGGCACTTGCCAAACCTGGTGTCAGTCTCAGGGCTACAGCGATCCGTTTTGTCGCAATGGCGAATGGTGGGCCTTTCCGCCGCACAGTGTGATGCCGGTAAGCATCAAAACCGTCATGGCTCCAGACAGTCAACAGTGGGTCAAAATTGGCCCGGTCACCCTGGCCCTTTTTCCCGATGGTTCTCTCGCTTAGGAGGCTAATATTTCTCAAAGAAAAGGAGAGATACAGCGTAGGGTGGAAACTACCCATCGGCATACCATCCAAGTATGTGGATGGTCCTCAGCGCCTATCCAAATACTTGAGGTTTGATATTCTGCTGTTCGCGATCGCTACTCCCAAGTGCTGAGGTTTTGCAACCAGGTTTGGGCGAAGGCGACCCATTGTTCGCGGCGGCGTTCAAAGTCTGCCGCAATCCAGATCAGCACCGTGCCGACGAGAATCCCCACAATCCATTTCATGAATGGGTAGGTCGGGTTGAGTAGGACCAGTTGATTAATCGCATTCACCACAAACACGATCGTGCCGACGTAAAGAAAGGCGCGGGTGCGTAGGATGAGGCCGATCACGATCGCCCCCAGCGCCATAATTCCTGCTGGCAACCCTGTCCATCCATCAGTTACCAGAGCCGTAAATAGAATGAGCCCCGTGGCAATGAGCCGTAGCCAGTGGCGGGCATTTTTCTGTTCAGGCTGACGGATAAACGGGTCCACCTGAACTCCGTAAAGTAAGGCCAGACCCACGGGCAAGACGGCAATGACCACATCTTGCACATTAAATTGATCCAGCCAAGCCCAAATCGCCCAAGTGATGCAGACGACTGAGAGATAAGACAGCCGCACTTGTCGCTGCCGCCAAGTCAGCCAGCCATAAAAGCCTGCCAGAATCCACAGGGTAGGAATGTGGGAAGTGATTGAAGTCAGAATGGGGGTGGCGAGGGGCACTGCGATCGCCATCACCCGCCAGGGTCTGGGCGGCCATCGGGGTTCAATCAGGGGTGCTGAGTAAATTGGCACCGCAACGATGCAGGCCACGACGCCCCACCAGTTGTCTAAAACTTGCAGGGTGGGGATGGTCCATCGCAAAAGCACAAACCAGCCGATCAGTTCTGTCAGCCCTAGATAAATCCACGCAGCCTGCAAAGGTTCATCTTGGCAGCAACGGCCTTGATGTAGGGCATAGCCGATCAGGATAGCGGTCATCAACAACCCCGCCCAGGCCAAGGTTGCTCGCATCCCGAAGACCGATAGACCCATCGTCACTAGAAGCATCAACAGACTCGCGATTAGCCAGTGAGCATGGGCTGCCCAGCGGCTTTCCGTTTCTGAGAAAGGTAAATACCGCTCAAACCGGATGGCGAGTTGCTGATAGGCCGCCATAATGACAACGCTCACCCCTGCCAGCACGATCACCCCATCAAGGGGATGGCCTCCGCTTGCCTGTGAGAGCTGATACAGCACTAACTCATAGCTGCCAGCAGAGAGCCCGAGGAGCACCAACCACCGCAACTGAGGTAGTCGAATTCGACTACTCACGGCGATTAAAAGCAGGGCCGCCCCAATGAAAATTCCCCCTGTCCAAGCCGTCCAGGTGGTACTGCGAAGGCAAAGGGCGAGGGCAGTATAGGCCAGTGTGAGATGACACAGGGGGCGTTGCAGAGCGGCCTGAGACGGGAGCAGACGAGTTGCAATGACCACGGCGATCGCCCCCAAGCCCAACGTCGGTAAGGCTAACGCCAACGGGGTCGGGCTCTGCCAAGTCAGGGCCTGAGCAACCAGCAACTCGACGCCCCACCCAGCCAGATAAATGCTGATAGGCTCTACGGCACCCCAGTAGCGCACTGCCAAAACGGCCAGTAGCGTAACCTGAGCCACACTGTAGGCGATCGCGGGCGGGGCGAATCCCTCATAAAGCAGCCCTAGCGCGAAAGATATGAATAAGAGCAAACCCACCGTCAGTAGGTGCCCCCAAACATCCAACGCCTCTCGATACCAAGTCATCAGACTGTTTGCAGGAGCGGCGGCGATCGCCGACAAACCACGCCAAATCAGCCACACCGCTCCGACTAGCCCAGCCGTGACCACGCACCAATCAGCCGCTGTGCGCGGATACATCGGTACCCCATCGAACAGCAGGAAGACGATAAAGCTCAATCCCAGCCCCACCGTGATAAAGGGCAGCCCCCGCCAGCGCACATCGCGACTGTTAATCAAGGTGAGCGCCGTGGCGGTGCCCAAGCCCACCAGCCGCGCCCAGGGGAGGCCCACGGTCATCAATAAGGCCCCACTGGTGGCAACTAGGCTCGCTTGCTGTCGCCCAATCAGGCACAGAGTCAAGGGAATCGCGAGACCGATCACCCCCAGCGGCGACTGCCAATCGGTCTCAGCGAGATGGCTGAACATCATCACAAAAGCGCTGCCAGATAGCCCCAGCCCGTAGACATAGCTGCTGTCTCCCCAGAGGTTGGGCAAAGCTTTACTGAGCAACAGCCACAACACGGCCAAGCTGGTCAGGGCGATCGCCCAACCCGCCATCGACAAATCAGACCACACATCATTGATCGCCGCCGCGATCGCGGCTAAGCCCACCCCTTGGCTGACTGAGATGCGCCACTGTAGCGTTGGTGAGCGCCGCAGGGTGCCGATAACTGCCGTGACAGTCGCTGCCCCCAAGTTGACCACCAACACCGCTGGACTCAAAGTGCTAATGGTGGCCAACAGAGCGCCCGTGCCGATCGCGATCGCCTCCCCCATCTGAGCCAACGGCACCTGTTGTCGCTGCCAATATCGATCAGCCACCACCGCCATGCCCATCACAAAGGGAAAGAGCGATAACCCCAAAAGGGCGATGGCGCTGCCACCGTTTGCCCTGGCCCAGGCAAAGAGGGGCGTCGTCAGACTTTGACGCAGGATGAACGGCAAGAGCTCCCAACCGACAAACGCGAGTTGAACGGCGATCGCATAAGCCATCAGCAGATCTCGCCGTCGTCTAAACCGTTTCAGCGCGGCAATTCGCAGGGCGAGACCGACGACACTCACGCCGCCTGCCTGCCAGAGGGGGCGATCAATGGCGATTAGCCAACCCCACCACAGCAAGGCACGCCCAAATGCTGCTGTGATTCTGGACGTTCTCAGAGAGGCGCGGGATTCATCCGTAAACGTCACAGACCCATCAGTATTCGAAGTTGGCGCCGCCGCCGCCGCTAACCGTTGCTGACTGAGCCAAACCCAAACGGCTCCGTAAAGGCCAAAGGCCAAGCTGAGCTGGCCCCACTGACTACTCGGCAGTACCATTAGCCCCCGCAAGCACAGCAATCCCAAGGCAAAGAAAATGCCCACGTCAGACCAACGATTGCCAAAAATTAGACCAGTATCGGGAGACGCCACCCTTGGCGCAACTGGACGAGCAGTCGACGAGGCGATTCGAGAACTGGAACGATGGGCTGCTGAGGAGTCCGACCGGGAAGACGCATCGCCCTCACGATGGGAGATTACCGCCACAGCCGCACTCAACAAAACGCCACCATAAATTGCTAACAGCGGCAGCCCAGCCATGTTCCAGCCCAGGTGCAGATAGGCCAAACTAATGGCGTTGACTCGCTCAACCCAGGGATGCTGCCCGCGCATCACTTGAAAAACCGCCAGCGTCAACCCGAGCGCCGCGATCGCCGTCACCAAGAATCCCCCGCCACTGCGCCACACTCGCAGGGCATCCATCGCCCAAAAATTGAGCGGCACCAACAGCAAGGTCATGACCTGTAGGGTTCTTGAGGTGAGTTGCAATTGGTCATTGCGACTGCTAAAAACCCCAATTCCCCAAAAAATCAGAGTGTATGACAGCAATACGAGATACTGGCCCACCGCGCTAAACTGCGCCCACTGAGTCGCCGCTAACACTGCCGACGACAGCACCACCAAAAAGACGCCCAACCCTAACAGCCACACGACGCTTAGCTCATTCATCAAGCGATTGAGCCATTGACTGACCGGGGAGACTACTGTGCTAGTCGGATCTGTAGAAGCCGTTGAGGCGGTTGTCGGCGATCGTCGCGAGGCCGCTTGTCTCGCTCTGCGGGTGAGGCGACGCGGGTTATCAAGGTCTTCAAATTCAGAGCTGAAGGTATGGGGTTTGGTTTGGGTGGCGATCGCGGGCTCCGGCTCTACTGGGTCTGGTTCGTTGCGGTCAGGGGCCACTAGTGGCATCGGTGACGCCATGCGATCGAGCAGCAGGGTACAGGTCAATTGTTCCTGCGCTAGGGCACGCACTTGAGCATCCGATATCAGGCCAAGCTGTAACCACTGTTCTAGCCCCTCCAAGAGTTTTGGCTGTTGGGCCGATAACTCCAGGTCGAGACGAATCATCGATTCTGGATTGTCTGTCATAGCATTGCCTCGGAGCCAATTGAGGGACAAATTTTCCTGATTGCAACACCCATTTGCAGTCTTTCACCCCTAAAAAATGGAACACATGCATTCAAACTGGGCTCTGATCAAATAATGAGCAAGCTTCACCCACCTTTACACCCGACTATCCAGGCCTGAAGAATGGCGACTAACCATCGATGGCGTTTGGATGAGAATGCCTTTGCCCTCTCCGGTATCCATTCAAGCCTGACTGAGCGATCGGAAATTGATGGCCTCATCATGACGGAACCACACCAGTATTGAAAATGAGCACATGGAGTGATCTAGAAGAGTTAGGTAGGCGATCGAGGTTAATCGAAGTATGCCGAAGAGATGCGAAGTTTTTAGGGTATTGATGCCAAAGCTAGCCCCTCCAAACCTGTCTGCAAAACGAGGAGGTGTCACCCTGCCCGCTGTCCGCACTCTGTTACAGAAGGCAGAAAGCTAGGGATAAATCTGGTGTTGTTTATTCCTGGAACAAATCAATACTGGGTGGCATGATTCCGCAGAACTATAGATCGAGATATTGCATGAGAAATAACCCTTTAAGGGTAGTGCCAATAGCTGCCAGCAAGAGCAGCGCTAGCAGCATGCCATTACCAAAAAAGATGCACAGAAAGCTCAGCCCCCAAGACACCCAACTGGCTAAAAACCAGGTGCCGTGTAGTTGATATAGCAATCCGGAATGACTTGTGAAAACATATCAATATAATTACGGAGGAT
>CAZLYS010000193.1:3140-7679 GCA_964563415.1 uncultured Halomicronema sp. | reverse complement strand
GCCCTCCGGGCATACAAGAAAAGGGGGCGCTCAGCATTGATGCAAGAGGTCTAATGGCTGCAAAACCGGGGGCTCACATGCGTCGCGATCGCCCCTGAGCAAACGCAGTCTGGCATGATCATTCCCCTCAATGACGCTCCTACTCAGGAAGGAGTCTGCAGACCGGGATAAGGATAGGGGCGAAATTCCGCTTCCTGAGGCGCTAGATTGGTTTAAGTATTGTCACTTCAGTTACCAGAGCTTCATCCATGACTACCCAGTGCTTGAGTTGGCAAGACCTTGCAGCCCTGACCGACTTTGCGATTGACCGCGTCAATGGCCCCACCAACGCCCAGGCTAAGTTACGGCTATTTGGTCAATCGGAAGCCGATATTCGCGTCACGCTGTATCGCGATAATCATGCCTGGTGCCCTTACTGCCAAAAGGTCTGGCTGTGGTTAGAGGAAAAGCAGATTCCTTATCGTATCGAAAAGGTGACGATGTTTTGCTACGGCCAAAAAGAGGCTTGGTATAAACGCAAAGTCCCGTCAGGCATGCTGCCAGCACTGGAGTTAGACGGTCAGTTAATCACCGAAAGCGACGATATTTTGATGGCCCTAGAGCAAGCATTTGGGCCGTTGGTTTGGGGGTTGCAAGACCCGCAAGTGATGCCGCTGCGAAAGCTAGAACGATTACTCTTTCGGGCTTGGTGTAGTTGGCTCTGTTATCCGGCGCGATCGCAGCGAGAAGAAACGTATCATCGCGAGCAATTTCTGCGCACGGTCGAAGACGTGGAAACGGCTCTGGGCCAGACGCCTGGACCCTTTTTTCTGGATACCTTCAGTGCTGCTGACATCATTTTTGTTCCCTATGTTGAGCGCATGCATGCCAGCTTGTATTACTACAAGGGATATTCCCTGCGGGAAGACAATCCGCGACTGTCAGACTGGTTTGACGGTTTAGAAAGTCGTGCGACCTATCGGGGCACCCAGAGTGACTTTCATACCCATGTTCACGATCTGCCGCCCCAAATGGGGGGCTGCTATGAAAATGGGACCCCTGAAGCCCGCCAAAATCAGCAAAGAGTTGACCAAGGGCCTTGGCTAGGGCTACCTGATGTGCGCTATCCCGAACCGGAAACCTCGCGCGCTGAAGCCTTACAGCAAGTTTTACGCCATCGCCTTAACATCATTCGCGTTAATCCGGCCCGCGACCAAGTCTTTGACGAGGCACTGCGTTGTGCCCTCACTCACCTGATGACGGGAGAATCTTGCCAGCCCCCCAAAGGTTCCGATGTGGGACTACGGTACTTGCGCGATCGCATCAACGTACCCCGTGATATGTCGATCTACGCCGCCAAGCGCCTGCGCGAATCTTTGGAACATACGGCAGCTTTGGTAGGCGATCGGCAAGGACCGGCAATTCCTGTCCGTCACCGCCGCGATCAAAATCCGGCTGATTTTGCCCCCGTGTAGTGTTTACGAGGGGCTGATTTATCCTGACTCTTCCGGCAACCTCGGATCGAGCTGATCTGGGTAGGGTGCAGGCACCACAATGTAACCGCCTGACGCGTCTCCTAATACCCAATTGCGCTCTAGGCCCCACCACCACCAATGGGCACCGGCATAGGCGCAAGTTAGGCTATCCAGCTGGTCTTCCACTGCTTTTAAAGCTTTGCCCCCCTTGGGCAATGAGGGCAAATCGCTCTCCTGCAGGGGTAATGCCGGCACTAAGGTCGAAAAAGTGGTCAACTGCAAGTGGCGAAGGTGTGCCAAAGCTTGTCGACGCTCGGCGATACGGCCTTTTTTGTACTTCAAAATTTTGGACAGTCGAAATAGATGAATGGTGGCGGGATGAGGAAACAGTTCAATCTGATAACGACCGGTCTGTTGCGGAGAAAGCTGTGGAGCATGTTGGAAACCGCGAGCTTCTAGTTCTAAGCCAAACTCTATGAGCGCACTGGCAAAGGGTCGACCTTGGTTGGCTGGATAGCAGCCAGCATCATACTTGCCGAAATAGCGGTGCGCGAGGCGATCGCACTCTCGCATGCCGGTTTCATTGGGAATCAGGGTCGGCGCATCCACCGCGATCAGTGCGGGAGCCCCTAGCGGAATGCAGTGGTCTAACAAGGTCAAGACCTCAGGTCGAGTGTCGCAGTGATGAAAATCCAGCAGTTGTAACCCAATAGACGTCTGCTGCAGAAAACAGACTCCACTGCCGCCCGACTGCCATCCCAAATCAATCCCCACGAAATACATGCGTTCCTTTTGCCCGAGTGCTGCCAGCGCTCCTTCGCCACACTGTATCGTGTTGCCTTTAACCCGGCTCCCTTTCTGGCATGGCCGATTGATGAGCGGCTCTAGTGACTGGGGCATGCTGTTTATCATCTCCATATGGGCCGGGGCCGCGATCGCTGGTATGTTGAAACCATTGTTTGATGGCTAAATCGCAGACACAGAGAGCATCTCAACAGATGGCGAAAAAGCAGAAATTTCCTCACCTCATCGGCTCTAAATGGACAGCTCAGGAAAAAACCTTTGGCTGGCGACACTTTCGGGTGGTGAATCGTAAAAATGAGCAGGGCATGGTGTTTGCAGAAATGGTGGCAGCTTGTGATCCAGAGGTGCGGTTTTGGATCAATGCCAAAGGCTTAAAAAATCGCCAGGCTTGGCTAGCGGGGTGGCAATCGCTACAAGAGCAGCAAGGCCAACAACTGTAAAAGATTGTTAAGCTGTCAACCAACAGCGCATACGAACTAGGAGATGACGATGTCCGCAACTGAACCCAGTAACCAACCGGAGCTTCCCTTAATGCAAGCGGTCTTGGAACCGTTGCTGGAAGATTTTCAATACTGGTTTGGTAAGACGCAGACATTGCTGACCTCTCCTAAAGCGGATTGTCTGGCGGCCAGCGATCGCCAAACCTTTATCCAAGAAGTTGAAGAGGCTCAGCGGGCTGTTGTGACGGCAAAAACGCTATTGCTCGCTACTGATGGCCATGCCGGTGTTGACATGGCTGTTGTGGGGCAGTGGCATCAGCTTGTCCACAAATGCTGGAAGACTTCTCGTTACATCCGGCAGCAAAATCAGGAGAATTCGGCATCAAGTTAATTGATGCCATAGAGTCATCTCGAGATCGTCCTGGTTGCTCAAGTATTTATGGCAACTTTGAACCCAGATTTTGGGTGATCGTCTGAAAATCACTGTCGACGTTAGATACACTGGAGAGGAATGACATATTAACTGCAGTCAATGCTAATGTCGTTTTGACTTTGACGGCCTCTAGGGAGCCATTTCGTAAGAATCATGTTGCACGCTCTTTACATCATTGCATTCGCAGTTTTGTCGGTGTTGGCTATCAGTAACTTGATTCGCAACATCATCATGTTTGGCACCGATACCCGCCGTGATCCCCGTAACGCAGGATTTGGGAACGGTGGTGGAAATGATTCGAACCGTTCAGTTCCTCATCCTGAGATGCTGGATGAAACGGGCCGAGTCTTAGATGAACCGTTGCTGGTAATGAAATCAATTTCGTTAGAAGATGCCCGCGAGCAGTTAGACGCTCTCTACGAAGGCAACTCTGACAATTCCTCTGACGAAGATTGATAGGCTGCGCAATCTACGCTGACAGCTAGGCTTTGTGAATAGACTATCGGCCCTGCATCAGTTAAGCAGGCTACTTTATACAGTTCACAGATTAGAAGCTGGACTGTGCCTTCAAGAAACTCAGGGGCGTACAGTTTTGAAAGGCGTTTTCAAGAATTTTCTTTGCGTCCTAAAGGGACCGCCCCATGCCGAGTTGAAAAGTCATAGGTCGCTCTCCATCCGATTGGGCATTGATGCCGTACTGGGTGTTGCCGTAAATAATCGTGCCAGGAAGCACCTCAGCTTCAGCACCGGCTGAGAGAACAAACCCGTTCTGATCAGCCATTTCAGTGCCTTGAGCTTGACCATTGACGATCGCATAGCCGCCGCCGAAATAGACATTAACCCGTTCCATGACTGATATACCGCTGCTAGCATTTTTTGCCGCATCTCAAGGGGATAGGCTGCACCCATGGGCTACTTACTCGGGTTGACTTCTTCCCCTAGAATGTCCTAACTGCCTATTTACATGCAATAGGCGATCACCACCACATCCCGCTGATGCAAAGTAATGCTGTGAGTGTGGGCCTCGGTGGTGAGGTCGTCGAGGGCGCGACTCATTTTGCACTTATCGTGTTCAGGGTAACTGTGCAGCCTTAGAAGGCTAGTAATTTCAGCAGTTTGGGTATCGCCGTTATCTCGTTGGACTTGCTATCAACTGCCAAGGCCTCTAACCAGAAAATCTAGTGCCTAAACTAAAAGCTGAAAATAGCCTGTAATGAGCCATTTTCAGCTTTAGAGTTTTTAGAACTAGGTTGAGCAATGGATAGCGACGGCGCATATTAATCTAGGCAATAATCGTTGCAGCTCCATGCTAGCGACTACGCTACAGCATCCTTGTCCAGATTTTCACGACGTAGTTCGTCGAAATCAACGGCATCCTTATCGAGGTTTTCACGACGCAGCTCATCGA
>CAZLYS010000193.1:0-3040 GCA_964563415.1 uncultured Halomicronema sp. | reverse complement strand
CTTTCGCCAGCACTTCGTAAACCGCATCCTTATCTAAGTTTTCACGACGCAGTTCGTCGAAATCAACGGCATCCTTATCGAGGTTTTCACGACGCAGCTCATCGAAGTCGATGCCTTTCGCCAGCACTTCGTAAACCGCATCCTTATCTAAGTTTTCACGACGCAGTTCATCAAAATCAACGGCATCCTTGTCTAAGTTTTCGCGACGCAGCTCATCGAAGTCGATGCCTTTGACCTGAATTTCATATACGGCATCTTTGTCGAGATTTTCGCGACGCAGTTCATCAAAATCAACCGCATCCTTATCGAGGTTTTCGCGGCGTAGCTCGTCGAAATCGATGGCGGCTTGAGTTGCAGGGGCAACGGCGATCGCGGCGACGGAAATTGTTAAAGCAGAAAGAGCAATTGCAAAGCGTTTCATAGTGAGAACTCCTTTCAGTCGGTTGACTGATTCATCTTGAGTTCTATAGTGCGGGGAACTACTGAGAGGGCTATGACCTGAAAATAAGCAGAGCTTAATGGGTTCCTGAGAAAACTGAGTGGTGAGGGTGGTTGGGTGAGTGAGGGTAGTTTAAGTAGCCAAGATTTTGAGGCAGTCCTGGGCGATCGCCAGTTCCTCTTGAGTGTGTATGACCCAGATCTTGACTGGGGAATCGGCGGCGGCAATGTCTTGATCGATCTGGCTCCGCTGCAGTTTGTCAGGGTTCAGCTTCAGGTTCAATAAGGGCCAGTCTTTGCAGGCCGCTTGCCAAATATCAATGCTGTTTTCGCCAATGCCTGCGGTAAATACCAACGCATCCAGTCGGCTCAGGCTGCCGAGCATGGCCCCTAAGTGCCGCCGCAAATTGTGGATGAACATGTCAAAGGCCAGTTGAGCGCGATTCTCTTGCAGAGAGGCTTCGCCAACGCTGCCCTGTTTAGCCAGTTCTAGCACTTGACGCATATCGTTAGAACTGCCCGAAATCCCTTTGAGCCCTGACTGCTTGTTCAACAAAACATCAAGCTGGTCAGCAGTGAGCTGGTCATGGCGCATCAAATAGATCAAAACTCCCGGATCAAGAGAGCCAGAACGACTCCCCATCATCAGGCCATCTAACGGGGTAAAGCCCATCGTGGTATCAACGCTGATACCATCCCGCACGGCGGCTAGTGAGCAGCCGTTGCCCAAATGGCAGGTAATCAGCTGCAAATCTTGTAAGTTGCGCCCCATGAGTTCAGCTGCTCGGTGGGCTACATAGCGGTGACTGGTGCCATGAAAGCCGTAACGTTGAATCCCCTGTTCGACCCATTCATATGGTCCGGGAAAGGTGCTGGCGGCAGCAGGCATTTGAGCGTGAAAGGCCGTGTCAAAGACTGCCACCTGGGGAATTTCTCCCAAAATGGCTTCCAACGCTTCAATGCCTTGCAAATTAGCCGGGTTGTGCGAGGGAGCCAGGGGAAAGAGTTGCTCAATCGCTGCTTTCACTGCGGCTGTAACGCGGGTGCTCGCTTTATATTCACGCCCGCCATGCACGACCCGATGGCCGACTGCTTGAATCTCACTGAGGCTGGCCAATATCTGAACTGGGCTGTCTACGAGCGTTTGCAGCATCCAGCGCAAACCCTGGATTTTATCCTGCGTTTCGAGCTGGTCGCGATGTTCTCGACCATCAGCAGCTTCAGCTTTGAGTTCCACCGCCCCGGCGGTATGCGTCCAGTCGAGTTGTGCCCGCCACAGCGCCTCTTGGCCCTGCTCAAAGTCGAAAAGGGCAGCTTTGTGACTGCTGGAACCGGCATTGAGGACGAGGATTTTCATGGAAGGGAATTCGGAGTTCGGAGTTCGGAGTTCGGAAAAATAAGAGAAAACGAAGGAAATTGCTAAAGGGTCGCTTTTTGAATTCGGAATGCGGAAAGTTAAAGACTTTAGTGTTTCCCAAAACTTTGAGGATCCTTTGTGGGATTCTGCTTTATCTTGCGAGTAATTGTGACCAATATTTTGATGATTTCGTCAATCTCCTGAATTAATTCAGCCAATTTTTGCTGGGGCAAAACATCTGAGGCAACTAACAGCTTGAGCCAGTATTCGGTTTCTCTTGCTTCCTTCAGCGCAATCTCTAATTTATGTAGGAAGTCCTTTCGCGATTGTCCAGATTGAGCTTCTGCTGTATTAGCGCCAATACTGGTACCTGATCTCAAAAGCTGATTGGCTAAAACCCTGGGTGCTCCCGGCTTTTCACTAAGATGGGTGCAGAGCTTAACAATTCGGACTGCAAACTGAAACGTTCTGTCGCTGATAGGAATTGTCACACCGTGATTTCCTTTTGAGTTGACACCTCATCTCGTACCCGCTCGTGAATTCACTCGTTTTCTACATTCTCTACTCCAAATTTGTTAGCTGAGGCAAACTCTTTCCGAATTCCAAATTCTAAATTCCGAATTCACCTAAGTACCGGGGCGGGCGTCGAGTTCGGCGGGCAGGTGGGAGCGATCGCCGTGTTTCACCAACAGCGGGCCATGAACGTCAAATTTCACCACGCTGACCGAGGCGACGGGGTAAGTGATGCGATCGCGATAACGTCCGAGGTCAAGCCCTAACAGACTGCACAGCACTACGCGCAGAGTCGATTTGTGAGCGACCACCAGCACATTGCCATCCGTATGCTTTTCTTCAATTTCGCTCATGACTAATGAGGCCCGACTCGCGACCTGCACGGCCGATTCGCCACCCGTCGGCGGATTCCACGCCGGTTCGGTCAGCCACCGTATATAGTCGTCGGGAAATTTTTCCTGCACCTGCTCTTTCGTCAGGTTTTCCCATTCCCCAAAAGACATTTCCTTCAGGCCATCTCGTAATTGCATGTCTAGGCCCGTGGCTTGGCAAAACGGTTTCGCAGTACTCTGGGTGCGCTGCATCGGACTGACATAGACGGCCTCCCAAGGGAGTTGGGCGTATTTCTGCGCGAAGTGTTCAGCCATCTCAACCCCAGCGCTGTTCAGATCCGGATTCTTCTTTCCAGAGAAAACATCGAAATGACTGGCTTCAGTCTCGCCATGTCTGAGC
>CAZLYS010000192.1:0-7715 GCA_964563415.1 uncultured Halomicronema sp. | reverse complement strand
GCCATTCGGAGTCGGAAAGCGAAAATCAGTGTAGATGCTTTTGTCCTGTTTGTTCGACGCCGTTTCTGTGGTTCCATTTTGCGGGCACGGCCACTGAATCGGCCCCTCATCGGCGAGACGCCGGTGACTTAACCCGGTCATATCACACACGCGCCCGGCAGTCAGTTGCACAAACTCCGCATACACTTCTGCTGAGGTTTGCCACGAGAACTGCTGTTCAAACCCGAGACGGCGACCCACTTCGGCAAAAATTTCCCAATCAGCCCGGGTTTCCCCTGGGCGATCGCGAAAGGCCGGACAATAGGTGACCGTGCGCTCAGAATTGGTCATAATGCCCGTTTTTTCGCCCCACTGCGCCGCTGGCAGTAGCACATGGGCATATGCCGCCGTTTCGGTGGGATAGTAAGCGTCTTGCAAAATCGTGAAGGGCGATCGCCTTAAAGCTGCTTTCGTCCGTTCAATATCCGGCATGCTGACGGCAGGATTTGTCGCCGCCACCCAAAATACTCCGACGGCTCCTTGCTCTAGGCCCACCATCATGTCCCAAGCCGCGAGACCCGGTGTCGGTGAAATGCTGCCTGACGGGAGTTGCCAAGCGGTTTCAACGGCCTCGCGATGTTCTGGATTTTTCACCAGACGATACCCCGGCAAAATGTGGGCCAGCCCGCCTGCTTCCCGTCCCCCCATGGCATTGGGCTGCCCCGTGAGGGAAAACGGCCCCGCTCCGGGGTGGCCAATTTGCCCCGTCATCAGATGCAGGTTAATCAGCGTTCGGGCCTTAGCCGTGCCTTCGGCAGACTGATTAATGCCCATCGACCAAAGGGAAAGGACGCTTTTAGAGCGGCCCCACCAGCGCGCCGCCGTTTCTAAATCAGCGACGGTAATGCCACAAACTTCGGCGACTTTTTCGGGTGGATAGTGCTGGATGACGTCAGCATATTGGGTGAATCCCTTCGTCACTTCTTCAATAAAGAGGGGATCTGACCAGCCCTTACGCAGCAAAATGTGGGCGATGCCGTTCATCAGGGTGATGTCTGTACCTGGACGAATGGCTAAGTGCAAATCCGCATCTTTAGCAGTTTCCGTACGGCGAGGATCGACGACGATCAGCTTGACCTTGCCTTTTTTCTTGCGATGATATTTGCGAAACCGGTTAAAGACGATGGGATGACACTCTGCCGTGTTGGTGCCGATCAAAAAAGCACAGTCCGTCTTTTCGAGATCGTCGTAACAAGTCGGAGGACCGTCGGAGCCGAAACTTTGGATGTAGGCCGCCACGGCCGAAGACATGCACAAGCGAGAGTTCGCATCAAAGTTGTTGGTGCCTAAGCACCCTTTCAACAGTTTCTGGGCGGTGTAGTAGTCTTCTGTTTGCAACTGTCCCGAGCCATACATGCAGATGGCTTCGGGGCCTTCAGTTTCAACAACTTGGCGAATGCGGTGAGCGATCGCCTCTAAAGCCTCATCCCAACTCACGCGCCGAAACGGTTCGTCTAGAGAATCGCGCATTAGGGGATACAGCAGACGGTTTTTGTGGATGGCATCGGCAATCGTCGCGCCTTTAACGCACACCATACCCTTACTAGAGGGATGAGCGCGATCGCCTCGCACAATATAATTTTCATTCTCTGGCGTGGGTGTGCCAACTGGAGCAATATCAAGACCACAGCCGACGCCGCAGTAAGGACAAAGAGTTTTAGTGGAAGTCATTACTGTCTACCTAGAAACTAGGGGTGCAGAACCCTGGATAAACAAAAGTAGAAAAGGATGAAATGACGAGATCTCTACAGTTATTAAGTGGGTCTTCGCAGTGCTGACAAGCCTTGTGAAAATCAGAAGAATCAAGGCTTGCAATCTTTCCTTCAAAGACAAGAGTAAAACACTGAAACCGCTGTCAATATGGGTATGCAGGGATTCTTAAGAGGCCTTCTATCAATGAATTCTTGGGTTGAAAATCTCAATTGAGAACCCATTGAAAACTCAATGAAGGCTACTTTTCACGAAAGCCGGGAGCGCTTCATTCATTGAACGAAGTCCTCCCGGCAACT
Organism: uncultured Halomicronema sp.; assembly: GCA_964563415.1. GTDB lineage: Bacteria > Cyanobacteriota > Cyanobacteriia > Phormidesmidales > Phormidesmidaceae > Halomicronema. Next base: position 5,667 of record CAZLYS010000192.1, on the reverse strand, counting down.
GTCTGATTGTTGAAGGTAAGAGTTCAGGACTTACCTTCAGCCTGACAACTTTCTACATCAGTCGAGCTGATTGCTCATTCGGCAAAGCAGTGGGGTGAGGGTGCATGCCTGGCTCCTCACCTTCATGGAAGTCGGCAAAAGAACCTTTGGGTTCATCCAGGAAGAAGACACAGAGGAAAGCCACAATCAGTCCGGCAGTACCCAGCAGTTGGAAGAACTGAGCATTAACCACCGACATAACCGGTGTGCCAGCATTGGCCGCTGCAGAGGAATCGACGAACAGGAGTCGAGTCGTTAGATAGGCAACCGCACCAACGTTACCGTAGGCACCAACGTTACCGGCAATCTGACCCGTTACCTTACGCTTGACTAAGGGCACCATCGCAAAGGTAGCACCCTCAGACGATTGCACAAAGAAGGAACAAGCCATGGTCAAAAGTACCGCTAGAGGTAACGGCCAAGCCCCGTTAACCATGCTCATCATCAGATAGCCAATGCCCATACCTGCTGTGAGTACAACCATCGTCCATTTACGGCTGCCCATCTTGTCAGAGATGAGACCACCACCTGGACGAGAAGCGAGGTTCATAAAGGCGTAGCTAGCCGCGATCGTACCGGCAGTTGCTTTATCGAGTCCAAAGGTGCCCTCAAAGAAGGCGGGCAGCATCGTCACCACCGCTAACTCAGAACCAAAGTTCACAATGTAAGTCAGCTCTAGCATCGCCACCTGCTTGAAGCGATAACGCTCTTCAGGCGGATAAACCTTATCACCCGACAACAAATCCTTGTTAACCGCCCAACAGTTATAAGACTGGAATGCATAGAGTGCCAGCAAGCAAGCCCAAGCAATATACATGCCGCCGGTGGTGAGGAAGTTCACCTTGGTCAAGCGCCAAGCCAAGACCATTAGAATCGCGGTGAGGGGAATGTTCATCAACATCAGGAACCAGAAGTCACGAACGGAAGTTACTTCTAGACCCCGAGCACTCTTAGGACGCTGATAAACCTTGCCAGGAGGCGTATCGGTCACATTGAAGTAGTAGAAAATACCATACAAGGCACCGACGATACCAGAACCCATGATTGCGGCTCGCCAGTTCAGAATGTCTGTCTGGAAAGCTGGGAACAGCAACACGCGGAAGTTCTCAGCCTCGGGGAACTGGAAAGCACCAGGCAAGAAAGCCAGTGCTAAACCAAACAGCACCATCGTGAAGGCAGAGAAAGCAGAACCAAAGTTGCCCCACCCGCCATAGATACCTTCAGCGGTACCCACCTCTTTGGGGGGGAACCACTCAGCGGTCATGCGGATGCCGATCACAAAACCAGCCCCGACAATCCCCATCAGCAAGCGACCCAATACAAGTTGGTTAAAGCTTTGGGCTGTTGCAAAAATAAAGCAGGGAATCGCCGCGTAAACGAGCAATGCTGAGTAAGTTAGACGAGGACCATACTTGTCTAACAACATCCCGATGATGATTCGGGCAGGTACAGTCAAGGCGACGTTACATAAGCCAATCGTACCGACTTGTGCAGGCTCTAGACCAAAGTCCTGCGCAATGGTCGTTGCAAATGGCGGAAAGTTAAACCAAATAACAAACGTTAGGAAAAAGGCAAACCAGGTCAGGTGCAGAACTTTGTACCTGCCCTGAGTTGCTTTAGTAAACAACTCAACGAGCATTCGTGCTAATCTCCTAGTAAACCAAGAAACGACTTAAACCTTTGCAGGTAAACCCTTGCAAGGGTTTTTCTTCTTTTGACACACTCCCCAGTTCAATCATCCGTGGGAGTCCTCGATGGGCAGAGGCTATTAGCCATTGCCCAAAGCTTTATTCGCCAATGGTCATTTGCAAATGACCATTGTGCTCGGCGGGGGCGCCAGTGGCCGGTTGAGCGCCAAAGTGCTCGGTCAATAAACCGGTCAGCACTCCTGGCAACTCGTCACAGGGCACCCCTTTTTGCACACAGGTGCCCAGCTGGGCATCTTTACCCACCTTGCCGCCCATATAGATGTCAACGCCTTCGGCGGGTTTGCCATCTTTGCGAACTTTGGTGCCCATTAGACCAATGTCGGCTACCTGCGGCTGACCACAAGAATTCGGACAACCGGTCCAGTGAATACGCACTGGGTTAGGCATGCTGAGCGCGGCATCTAGCTGCCGCGCGATCGCTAACGCCCGTTGCTTAGTTTCCACCAAGGCAAAGTTACAGAATTGAGCGCCTGTGCAGGAGATGAGCGATCGCACTAGGGGACTGGGCTCTAACGCAAAGCGCTCTAACAGCGACTCGGCCTTCAGCAAATCCAATCGCGTATCAGGAACGTAGGGAATAATGACGTTTTGCTCAACCGTCAGGCGAATCTCACCCTCACCATACACATCAGCGATGCGGGCAAAATCAAACATATCTTGAGCTGTCAACCGCCCGACCGGCACATGGAAACCGACGTAGCTCAAGCCAGGTTGCTGTTGAGGATAAATGCCCACATGATCGCGCTTATCCCAATCAATTTCGTCTTCGGCAGCAGCGTTGAGCAAAGGCTTGCCAAAGGCTTTCTCCACCTCAGCGCGAAAGGTCTCCATGCCCCACTCATCAATCAGCCACATTAGCCGGGCCTTCTGACGATTGACGCGCAACCCGTTGTCTCGATACACCTCCAAAATGGCGCGAGACAAGGCCACCACGTCGTCATTCGGCTCGACCCAAACATCTAAGGGCACCGCTGCCTCACATCGCCGCGCTGAGAAAAAGCCCCCCACTAAAACATTGAAACCGAGTTTCCCGTCTCGATAAGCGGGCACAAAGGCAATGTCGTTGATCTCGGCATGGACGGCATTATCGCGACCGCCTTCCACAGCAATGTTGAATTTGCGCGGCAGGTTGGTAAATTCTGGGTTACCTTCCCCGCGATCGGTAATCATGTCTTGCAACTTTTTCACTAAGCCGCGAGTATCAATCAGCTCATTGGCTTCAATGCCCGCGACAGGGGAACCCGTAATGTTGCGGACGTTATCCATACCTGACTGCATTGAGGTCAACCCAACCGCCTCAAACCGGGCAAAAATACCAGGAATGTCTTCTAAACGAATGCCCCGCAACTGCAAGTTTTGACGCGTGGTAATGTCAGCGCTGCCGTCCTCGCCATAGCGCTGCACTACCTCTGCCAGCACCTTCATTTTTTGGCTAGACAAAATGCCGTTAGGCATCCGCATCCGCAACATGAACTTGCCAGGGGTTACCGGACGAAAGAAAATGCCAAGCCATTTAAGCCGCTGGGTCAGATCAGTCTCATCGATTGCCTCCCAACCGAGCTCGGCAAATTTCTCTAGTTCTGACTTAACCGCTAAACCATCTTTTTCAGCCTTGAACTTTTCAAACTTATTCAGCTTTTTAGTTGTTGTTTTAGCTGCATCTACCACAATTCTGAGCCCTTCCTCGGCACAACATGTATTAAATAAGCAAGATCTGAACGACTGGCAATTAGGTTTAATCAGTTAGCTCTAACAGAAAGTGCGTCAGCAAGATGCTGATGCCTGAAACTGGCCTGACTGGTCGGTCCAGCATGACTAATGAAATTTGCTCCGCATCTAGGCACAAACAGCCCAATGAACTGAAGCTGGCAATTTCACTCCTTGACAAAATCTCAGCAAAATCAACGATGCCTTGTTGCTTGAAGACAAGTTAAGGGAGAAAAAAACGAGTTTTTGTAGCTTGCAATACCATCGACCATTTCACTTGCATTTACTGCATTGTCATCATGCGATAAGCGCATGGTTCACGAAGCTTTGACTTGTAGCTAAAAATTGAATGCTTGACTAGAGGCTTTACCCCAGGATGGTATGGGGCTGTTGGCAACTGCAATTGGGCCGCTAAAGTGGCACCTGAAAGACTGTTTGCGCGATCGCTCGAATGCGCGATTAGACGTGATGCTTTAGATCAACTGCAGCCGTTCTAGTCCACGACAGGGTAAGTTTGTCCGGCCTTCGTGTCAGGTCGGTGACGGTTGACTTTAGGCAGTCTCAACATGAGAGAGCGTTGAGCCTATTAAGCTTACTGACAAGAGGCCATTTATTAATACGCGATCGCAGAGCCCAGGACAGACAGGGTTGACCTGGCAGGGCTGATTTGGGAGTCTGAAAGCTGTCACCAGCTGGTAGTGGTGATCGGTAGCCAACAGCAAAAAGGCGTCATTCGGCATCTGCGTCACCCTATGCAGGTTTTGCCTGTCACCAATGCAGGAATAGAATAGGGTAAGTGGAAGATGTTTGTCTCGAACTTCTCCCTATCTACAATTTGTGAATAGATGACCTAGCTAGTTAGTACTTGTCAGTGTTCAGCTGACCTCAAAAGTCTGTATGTTAGCTAAAAATACTCCCGCTGATGCGCCCTCAGTTGATGCCCCGTCAGATGTGGTTACCCAGCAATTGGAAACGGCCTTGGCACGTCTGGTGACCGGCGACTTTCGGGAACGGTGGGACGCGACCAAGCAAATCATTGACGCAGGTTCAGCGGCGATCGCGCCCTTAGCGGCCTTCTTGCAAGATGAAGAATGCGACTGGGAATTACGTTGGTTTGCTGCTCGCACCTTGGGTAAAGTTAATCATCCGGATGCGTTAAGTACACTCATTGAGTTTTTGCAAGAGTCGCAAGATCCCGAATTAGTCATGATGGCGGCTGAGGGCATCGGGCAATTTGGTGAATTAGGCGTTGATGCCTTGGTGCAACTGCTGGACCAGCCAACCCATCGACTAATCGGAGTTCAAGCCTTGGCGGGCATTCAACATTCATCGGTATTTGTGCCGCTGTTGGCTGCCGTCGAAGATGCTAATCCGCTGGTGCGAGCAACCGCATTGGCCGCTTTAGCTAACTTTCACCATCCCGAAGTTGATAAAGTCTTGCTTGCGGCCATCAAAGACCCCAGTGTGGCAGTGCGGCGAGAAGCTATTACGTATTTAGGTTTGCGACCACATTTGTTAGCGCAAGGGAATTTAGTCGACGATCTGTTGCCGGGATTATGGGATATTCATCCCCAAATTAATGAAGCAACGGCGATCGCTCTGGGCCGATTAGGGACGGAAACTGCGGTTGCCAGCTTGGCGAAGGTGCTGTCATCGCCGCATACCCCCAAAAACTTACAATTGAGCACCATTCGGGCACTGGGCTGGATTGAAAAAGAATCAGCTGTGCTAGCCCTGGTAGCCGCGTTACATCAACTGCCCACAGCACTACAAATCAATATTGTTGAAACGTTGGCTCGATTTCAAACGCCCCATTTGCGGCAGCGAGCTGGAGATGTTTTGTGTGATGGTCTCAAAACGAGTCTGCAGCTAAAGTCTGGGGATAGCCAGTTGATTGCAGCGATCGCTCTGGCGTTGGGGACCCTTCAGCACCAGCCCGCAGTGCCGCTCTTGACCCGCTTACTGAAAGATCACCCTTCCCAGATTCAACTCTATGCGGAAGCTGCTCTTCGACAATTTGTTGAGTAGGCGCGATCTGAAAATGCTCCGCTTTTTCAAACATTGATTATTGATATAGAGCGCTGCAAGCCAGATTAGAGACACGCTCGGCAAAAAGTGTCTATTCGTAATTTGCAACGGGTTCCGTTCACTGATTTGTATAGCCAATCGCAGTTAGGTTAGAACGGGGTAGATCGCTGGAGCCTTTAGGTGG
>CAZLYS010000191.1:2554-7726 GCA_964563415.1 uncultured Halomicronema sp. | reverse complement strand
TCAGCTTCAATACCACCCACCCCCCAACCGAGCACGCCCAGGCCATTAATCATGGAGCTTATATCGTAGGCGAGGTCTGGAAACCGGCAGCCGAGTGGCTTGACGGTAAGACCTTTGATGCCGTCATGAATTACGTTTTTGCCGGGCCCACGATGGCGTTTGCGGCGGGCGATCGCGTCGCTGTGGAATATGCTGAAACGCCTGATTACTATCCCTATCCGGCGTTAGACGCAGCGGGCTATCAAACCAAAATGGAAGCGTTACTCGCTCTCTATGATTGGGAAGTTCACCAAGTCCAGCTCAACCTCCTTTCGAGTCATGACGTGGCCCGAGCCTTGACGGTGATGGGGGACGACGTGCCAAGTCTGAAGCTCGCCGTGCTGCTGCAAATGACCTTTCCGGGTGCACCATGCGTTTACTATGGCGACGAGGTGGGGCTAAAAGGCGGGCTCGATCCTGGCTGTCGTTGGACCTTTCCTGATGAAGCGAACTGGGATACCGATCTCCTGAAACATCATCAGGCCTTGATTCAACTGCGGCACCAATATCCGGCCCTGCGCACGGGAACCTATCAACCCAGCATTGCTGATGGCGATCTCTACGGCTTTTTGCGTCAGCAGGGTGATGAAAGACTGATGGTATTAGTCAACAGCGGCGACTGCGAACGCGAAGTCGATCTGCACCAAATCATGCCTCAACTCACGGGTGACTGGCAATTGCTGTATGGACCACTGACAGTTTCACCTGGCCTGGATGATGAGTCGGTAATTGCGATTCCTAGTCGTTCCGGTGGGATTTTGATTCACCGTGAGACTGCCTAGCAGCTTTGGCTTGTTTTGCCGTAGTGAGGCCATCGGGCCGACGGAGCAAAATCGTTACCAAGGTGATCACAGTCAACGGAATCACGAACAACAGCATGACATTACTAAACAGGCCCAGTTTGTCGTGGCCGACTGCATCTAAACCCAGATAGGCAGTGTAAGCCAAGTAATAGCTCACAAATAGTAAGCCTTCCCAGCGGGAAATACGATTGCCAGTGTAAAAAATGGGTAGGGAGGCGATCGCCACGGCTAGCATTACTGGAATGTCAAAACTGATGGCTGCATTAGATACAGGCACGCCATTAAATGTGGCGGTAACGCCCAAAATTGTCAAAATATTGAAAATATTGCTACCGACGACATTGCCCACTGCGATGTCGCGTTCGCCCCGATAGCAGGCCACCAAAGACGTTGCAAGTTCTGGCAGGGATGTGCCAATCGCCACAATTGTCAGACCAATAATGAGCTGACTGACCCCGAACGCTTCCGCAACTGATGTCGCCCCCGATACTAACAAATTGGCTCCTACTACCAGAATAGTTAGGCCCCCTAACAAAAAGAGGAGGTTTTGGATGGCGACTTGCCAATCTCGTTTATCAGGGCTCGCGTATTCCTGAGCATATTCCGCTTGCACGTCGACATCAGCTTCTTTACGGCTTTGATAAACCAAAAAGGCGGTGTAGACGACACTCCCCAATAACAAGATCACCCCGTCAAACTGACCGAGCTCCCCATCAATGGCAAACATCAGCATCAGCACCGTGACACCGATCATGATGGGAACATCTAACCGAATGAGCTGCTGGGCAACAGTCAACGGAACGATGATCGCGGCAATCCCTAGGGTCATCAAAATATTGAAAATGTTGCTACCAATCACATTGCCCAAAGCGATCTCGGCTTGGCCTTGGAAGCTGGCTTGTAGGCTAACCGCCAACTCTGGGGCGCTGGTGCCATAACTGACAACGGTTAACCCAATCACCAGAGGCGACAAGCCCACCACGGCAGCGAGTTTGGCAGCACCTCGGACAAACCCTTCTGCACCGGCAACCAGCAGCACGAAGCCAACAATCAGAGACAGAACAACCGGAAAACTCATAGCAAAGTCACTGTGGGCATCGTGTTAGATCGACGGAAACTGTAAGAGGAACGGCGGCTGTGCAGGAATTTAAGTGCCCAACGGTTATCCGGTAATCAAAACCTGCACAACAACGCTGCTGCATATTTCTAGACAGAGACATGAACCGTCGAAAAGGCCAGACCAAAAGCAGCCAAATCGGGGACAGGAAAGTAGGAACCATGCAGTTGGTGATTACCTTTGAGTATCATGCTAAGCCAAATTTAAGATTTGACTGTGATTCCCTAGCATATCCATATTCAATGACGGAAATTCAGTCGGTTATGACACCTTCGGTTTTCTTTACAGGGAGTTTGTAGACTGAAAACGCGTCCATTCTCTCTGCCACTCCTGATGATGATGTCACTGCTGGTTAACTGTAGAGGCTTTTGCTGTTTCGTAAATTACCGATAGTTTATGTCGCTTGCTCCCTGGCGATCGCCCTTAGCTCGGGCTCTGCATCGCAATCGTAGTCGTGCCTACAGTCGCTATCCGCAACTGGCAACGGTGCGCCCTAATGGTCGTCCAGCTAACCGTACAGTCGTGTTTCGAGACTTTTTGAGTGATACCAACAGTCTGCTGTTTGTCACTGATATCCGTAGTGCCAAGGTTGATCAGGTTGCGCAACGACCCGCCGGTGAACTCTGTTGGTATTTCACCCAGACTCGTGAGCAGTTTCGCCTGGGGGGGCAGATTCATCTCATAACTGATCAAGATCGCGATCCTCAGCTCACCCAAATTCATCAGAGCCTGTGGGAAAAGCTGTCAGTTCAGGCCCGTCAACAGTTTGCTTGGCCAGAACCAGGTCAGGCCCGAACAACCGCTGTCTACGAGCCGACAGATTTGAGCGAGTCATTGCCGTCATCAACCTTTGTGGTCATCATCTTCGAACCAGATATGGTCGATCATCTAGAGCTGCGAGGTGAGCCCCAAAATCGCTACCAGTACTGGCGACAAGCAGACCTGAGTTGGCAAATACGAGCGGTAAATCCCTAGACTAGTGCTCTGTCAGTTTTCAATTTGTAGGTTGGGTTAGCTCCCGGCGTAACCCAACACAACCCTTTTCGCTGTTGGTTTTCACTTCGTTCTACCCAACCTACGCACAACCCACATTTTTAATATTGACGCTGCACTAGGGTAGCTCTGAATAAAGTCGCATCTTTATAAACTCTCATGTGTAACTGGTCGCAAATCGAAAGACCGCATATGATATTTGGACACGATACCTTGGAGTGTTTAGTGGGATGGGAATCAGTCCTGCGGTCGCCTTTACAACAGTTTTGTTAGCGCTGATGGTAGGGGCTGGAGTGGTCAGTTCCTCTTGGGGCTATGCGCTGGGTCGACAGGCGCTGACCGGCGTCAGACAACCGGATGCACGCCCAACGAGTAGTGCCGCCTCTAACCAGGCATCTCCGGCAGCGGGCAGCAGCTCTATGCTACGTAACGAGCAGGAAATTATTGAAGAAGCCAAACTCCGGATGTCTGGCAGTCCGGGCAATCAGTAGTAATACTGGGCATTCTCCAACGATTACGGATTCACCAAGGGCCATAGTGCCCAATCAATTGTGTGATATGGGTTGCACTAGATTGCTGTATCAAGTTGCTGCATTCAAATAAGTGGCCTGTTGGTTTACCTTTGTCACTGAATCTGTGGCGCTGCCGAGTTGCATTCACTTTTTGGATCCTCACTCATTTTTATCACCGATAATGCTTGCCCAGACGGATGTGCCGTTGCCCGTTGCTATTCCGAATTTGACCGGGGTGGCGATCGCTGCGCGCTTATTGTCTGTGCTGGGGCTGATTGGCATTAATGCGTTTTTTGTCGCAGCAGAATTTTCCATTGTGTCGGTGCGGCGATCACGCATTAACCAACTGGCAGAAGCTGGCGATATTCAGGCCAGGACGGTACAAAGCTTTCAGCGCAGCCTAGATCAGCTTTTATCCACTACCCAAATTGGCATTACCTTATCCAGTCTGGCATTGGGATGGATAGGGGAATCGACGATCGCGACGGTGTTGCTGCAACTGTTCCATCAATTGTCGTGGACGCTGCCCTTTTTAGGCGCGATCGCTCATTCCCTGGCAATTCTTTTGGCCTTTGTTTTGATTGCCTACTGGCAAATCGTCCTCGGTGAGCTCTGCCCCAAGGCCGTGGCCATGCTGTATCCCGAACAATTGGCAAGACTGTTTGGCCCCCCTAGTTTGACCGTGGCTCGACTGTTTGCCCCATTTGTGTGGATTCTAAATCAGTCCACTTGGTGGTTGTTACGACTGGTCGGCATTCGCTATACCGGCAACCAAAGTTGGTATAGTCGGGTGACGCCGGAAGAATTACAGCTGATTATTCGCACCTCAACTGAGTCGCCAGGGCTGGATGAAGAAGAACGGGAGTTATTGAATAACGTCTTTGAGTTTCGGGATGTTACGGCTGGGGAAGTCATGATTCCTCGGACTCAGATTACAGCCTTGCCTAAAACGGCGACTTTGCAGGAAGCTTTGGAGGCGATCGTTGAAACAAGCCATTCACAGTTTCCAGTTATTGGCGAATCTCTGGATGATGTGGCAGGCATTTTGTCTCTCAAAGACTTGGTTGGCCCCCTGGCCCGACACGAGGCGACCCATGCCAGTCACATCAATGATTGGATTCGTCCAGCCCGCTTTGTGCCCGAGTCTACGCAACTCCATGACCTGCTGCAAATTATGCAAAAGTCAGGCAAGTCGATGGTGATGGTGGTAGATGAATTTGGTGGCACTGCTGGTCTACTAACCTTGGCGGATGTGACCGGAGAAATTATTGGCGACAGCCATGAACTCGAAGAGGATGTGGAAGTGCTGGTTAGTATGTTGGACGACCAGTCCTATCGCGTTCAGGCCCAGACCTACATTGAAGAGGTCAATGAGCTGCTCGGCGTTGAGTTACCGGTCGAGGAAGATTATCAAACTCTAGCTGGTTTTTTGATCCATCAGTTGCAAAAAATCCCAGTAGCAGGCGACAAGGTCTATTACGACAACTTTGAATGGACTGTGACGGTCGTTGATGGCCCCAAAGTATTAGAGGTTACGGCCAAGCGGTTATAAGCTGCTCTATTGTTTCATCGCTATCCAAAATATTCAATATTCCGCACTTTCAACTGGCATGAGTTCCTAAATATGGTTTATGCAAACTGCGGAGTTGGAATTCTAGAGATTGCCCTGTCGTAGTTTTTCGACGATGCGATCGCAGGCCCGAGCCGT
>CAZLYS010000191.1:0-2454 GCA_964563415.1 uncultured Halomicronema sp. | reverse complement strand
CGCATGTGAGCCACCATCTGATGTTCATTGTCTGACCAGGCACAGTCAATATGCGCTGCCGGAATGCCCCACGCATCGACAACATCAGAATTAAGGCTGACTCGATTTTCCCATTGAGGCAGCACCTCGCCATGGCCAATCAGAAATCCGATCGCCCCTTCCCCGACTTTATGTAGCACTGGCGGCACTGCGATCCGTTGAATGCCGCCCCATAAACCGTATCCCCGTAAGAATGACTCGGTTTGGGGCGCTGCGAGATTAGAAAAACGCGGGATAAAAAAGCTCTCGCTACCTGATAGTGGAAACGCGTCTTTGGTTGCCGGTATCCCTGGCAACCAGAAAAACTGCGTGGTGGAAACGTGATCCATCAAGTAGCGACCCAAAATGCCGGATTCGTTTGGCAATCCATGGGGCTGATGCGCGGCGGTGGAATGCAGCAAAATCCGCACGGATTCGATCGCTGAGGCACACAACACCACAATGCGTCCCTTAACTTCATGAACGGTTTGGGTGAGGCGATCGACAAAGGCGACACCGCTGGCCTGGTGATTATCAGCGTCGAATAATAAATGGCTCACTACCGAATTTGGCCGCAGCTCAACATTGCCCGTGGCCAAAGCCATCTGTAGCGAAGATCCTGGACTCGCGGCTCGCGACCAGGGCTGTTCGGCAGTGGGGCGATGCAGCGCAAACCCCCGGGAGTGAATGAGTTGACGATCTGACCAGCGATCGCTAATGAGCGTTTGCCAAGTAGCCTCAGCCGGAGTGAACGGTGACGGCGGCAAATATTCACCATCGGGCAGTTGGGCTAACCCGTCCCGCGCCCCGCGCACCTGAAAAAACGTTTCCAGTTGAGCGTAGTAAGGGGCCAAATCAGCGTGGGCAATCGGCCAGTTTTCTCCATAACCATCGCGTTGAGCCGCTTTAAATTCATAATCCGATAATCGCAGGGTAATGCCGCCCCAGGTATGGCTGCGCCCGCCGACTTGCCGCCCTCGAATCCAGTAAAAAGGCTTGTGTTCCGGCGTCGTGTAAGGATGTTCGCGCTCATCGACAAAAAAATCAGGATTCGCTTTCCAATAACCGGGATGAGTCGCCTGGTGAGTATGCTTGCGAGTGGCAATATTCACCGCCCGTCGTGCCATATCGCGAACGGGTTTCTGTTGGTCCCGTTGAGGATCAATATCACGTCCTGCTTCGAGTACCAGGACTCGCAATCCGCGCTCGCCGAGTTCCTTGGCCGCAATTCCCCCATTCGCGCCCGACCCCACGACGATCGCATCGTAGGGGGTCGCTGTTGTCTGAATATCCATTCCCCCCGCCTCCTTGCTAACCCAGACACCAGACTGCAACTGCCGTCTCTAAAGAAGAGTCGTGGGTGGAGAACTGGAAACCGCGATCGTCCATTCGTTTTTTGCTGGCCTGCTGAACTCTCAATTCAGCATAAATCCTATTGGGAAAGCTACGGTTCCAGTTTGCTGAATGTATTAAGGTTGGCCTGTCCATTCAAAATCAGGACGGGCTCTATATGCGCTTGTTAGACGATATGGGGGCACTCGCGCTGTTGACAAAGATGACTCAATCCCTCGTTTGACTGCAAATATCTAGGTATTTGCCAATCACTTCCTTCATCCCGCTCTCAATGCTCTCAACAGTCAATGCATGCCCTATTGATACTTCCAGAATTCCATCAATTTCTAAAAACTTAGCAAGATTAGCAAGATCCAAATCGTGTCCGGCATTTACCCCCAGCCCCAATTCCTGGGCTAGGGTTGCTGATTCTTTAAACTTGCGAAAAATCGATTCGTTTTCCTCCGTGCCATAGGATGCCGCATATTCTTCGGTATACAACTCTATCCGCTTTGTTCCTGTATTGGGTGCAAGTCTTATTTGACTTTTATCAGGATCCAGGAAGATTGCTGAGCGAATTCCGGTACTGTTGAGCCGAGAACAAATTTCCCGAACTTGGTCCAAGTGTTTTGTGAGATCCCAACCGTGGTCGGAGGTTAACTGTGTCGGACTATCAGGGACTAAAGTGCATTGAGTTGGGCTGACTTCCTCAACAAGATTAAGGAAATCTTCCGACGGATAGCCTTCAATGTTTAGTTCTACTTCTCTGGCTTCATTGACCAGGCGGCCCAAATCGAATGCATCTTGTCTGGTGATATGGCGCTCGTCTTGCCTTGGATGAATGGTTATCCCATGTACACCTAAGTTGATGAATTTCTGCGCGAACTCCACCACATTTGGAAAATCGCGACCACGGGAATTCCTCAACAAAGCGATTTTGTTTAAATTGACGCTGAGTACTGTCATCTTCCAATCAACCTGATGGCGCAAATTAAACTTAGGTCGCCTAACTTGTCAGGCATTGATCAAGGGACTTGTGTGCGCCTTAAAGTCTGCTCGGGCCAGAGCTGCGATCGCGGCTTCCGCATCTTTCACCCGAAACTG
>CAZLYS010000190.1:6994-7729 GCA_964563415.1 uncultured Halomicronema sp. | reverse complement strand
GGTTCCCCCTGGCGTCCAGATGGGTAAGCGACTCCGGTTGGCAGGGCGCGGCTATCCGATTGGGCGCGATCGCCGGGGTGATCAAATCATGGAAGTTGATGTTGTGGTGCCCCCAAAGATTAGCGATCGCGAACGACAACTCTATGAGCAAGTGCGATCTCTGGAAACCTTTAACCCTCGCGCTGACCTGCTGAAAGCCTGGTGAGTTCCCACGACATCACTGAGTCAACTTAACAAACGAAATCGCCCATTTCAGCCAAGAATCGCTAGGCTTGACACACTGTAGATGACGGTTGTAATCGGAGTGACGGCGCTATGTTGGGGGCGATCGCGGGCGACATGATTGGCTCAGTGTACGAGTTTGATAATCGTCGCAGCAAAGATTTTCCACTATTTACGGAAGCGACAACCTTTACCGACGACACAATTTTGTCCGTGGCGGTAGCTGATGTTTTGCTGCATGGTGGCGATTATGCGAAAGCCTTTAAGAACTACTACTGGCGGTATCCCAATCCGGCTGGCAGCTATGGCGCTCGTTTTCATCAATGGGCAGCTGCTCCGACGGTTGCCCCCTACAACAGTTGGGGCAATGGTTCAGCGATGCGCGTGAGTCCAGTCGGTTTTGCTGGCACCTCCTTAGAGTCGGTGCTCACGGAAGCTGAGAAAACTGCCGCAGTTACCCACAATCATCCAGAGGGTATTAAAGGTGCTCAGGCCACAGCCGCCGCTCTTTTT
>CAZLYS010000190.1:0-6984 GCA_964563415.1 uncultured Halomicronema sp. | reverse complement strand
CAAGGGCGCTCCAAAGACAATATTCGTAAGTTTGTAACCGAGCAATTTGGTTACGATTTGCACCGCACTGTTGATGAGATTCGTCCGGTGTACAGTTTCAATGAGTCTTGTCAAGGAACGGTACCAGAAGCAATCATCGCGTTTTTAGATGCCACTGACTTTGAGGATGCCATTCGAAATGCCGTCTCACTAGGGGGCGACTCTGATACCCTCACCTGTATTACTGGCGGTATTGCCGAAGCCTTTTACGGTGGGGTCCCTGAACACATTTGTCAACTCGTGCGAGAGCGACTGGACGCACCGCTGAAAAAAATTGTGGAGGAATTTTGCGATCGCTATCTCTAATTTTTGCTAAACCACCCAAGGGTCCTTAATATCTGACGAGATCGGTTGAGCGTTCGGGATGTTCTATGTACTCTTGCTAAGCTGCCCTCCCTAAATTTGAGTGCGAATCTCATCAACTTGACCGATTTGCTCGGCGCTAAATCCAGCCCTGAGCAAATGTTCGAGATGATAGGCGTCGTAATAGCGACCATCTAGTTGTAGGGCTTGTTGATAGGCTGCTTGAGTTGCAGCGGGATCTTGGTTGCTCCAGTGAGCGAGGGCCAGAGCCACCCAAGGATGAGGGTTATAGGGTTCTAACTCAGTGGCACGATCAGCATGTTCGATCGCCGCTGCGACATTTGGCAACCGCTGATAAGCCAAACTGAGGTTGTAATAGGCAATTTCGTTGTCAGGTTTGAGATTTTTGGCGTGCGTATGGGTGGCGATCGCCGATTCCAGATCGCCATTAACCAGGTAGGCGATACCCAGCGCATTTAGAGCCGGGACGTGTTCAGGCTCACGGGTCAGACCTTGGTTGAGGGTGGTGATTGCTGCATCTCGTTCTCCAGCGAGATGCTGGGTCCATCCCAATAAAACGTAGCTGGGCACATGACCAGGATCGAGCGCGACTGCTGTTTTCAGCGCTGCGATCGACCTCTCGAAATCTCCTTGTTCCCGTGCTGCGAGTCCTTGTTGACGATAAGCTGTTGCCCCACGGGCATCGACGAGAAAACTGGGATACGTCAGACTTTCTTGCAACGCAAGGGGCAGCGCCATGGAAAGTTGAAAGGGCGTTGACGACTCGGGGGATGCGCAGCCCCAGAGGCTACCCGTCAAAACGCAGAGACTATAAGCAACAGATAGACGCATCGTTTTAAGATCTGATTAAACGTATCAAGCAGTCCTTGTGCAAAGTGGCTGAATAATAGGGGAGACTACTGCGATCGCCAGTTGAACAGTTAAATGTCACAGGGCCAATCTGCTGGAAAATGTGATTCAACTGTGAACGGGTAACTGCTCGCTTGTCATCCACGAAAGCTGAGTGCTTATGATATAGGCATAGAGTACCGTGGAGTTTTTCCATGTCACTCTGATAGAGCATTGTTTGTGAGGACGAAATCCTATGACCAACCCAGTAGACGGTTGTGTTCGTGTCGGTCAGTCAGCGCCTGATTTTACGGCGACCGCAGTGGTCGACCAGGAATTCAAAACCATTAAATTGTCTGACTATCGCGGCAAATATGTCCTCCTGTTTTTTTATCCACTCGATTTTACATTTGTTTGCCCGACCGAAATTGCCGCGTTTAGCGATCGCTACGACGAATTTAAAGACCTCAATACCGAAGTCCTTGGTGTCTCAGTAGACAGCGAGTTTTCTCATCTTGCCTGGATTCAAACCGAGCGCAAATTAGGCGGGATTGGTGACCTCAATTATCCTCTAGTGTCAGACCTTAAAAAGGAGATTAGTGCTGCTTATAACGTCCTCGATCCAGAGGCCGGGATTGCCCTGCGGGGCCTGTTTATCATCGATAAAGAAGGGGTTATTGAGTATTCCACAGTGCATAATTTTTCCTTTGGGCGCAGTGTGGATGAAACGTTGCGGGTATTGCAAGCGATTCAACATGTGCAGGTTCATCCTGAAGAGGTATGCCCGGTCGATTGGCAACCAGGCGAAAAAACGATGAATCCTGACCCAGTCAAATCGAAGGAGTTTTTTGCTGCCGTTTAGGCTCAGCGCCATCACCACAGTTGTTGATTCAATCAAGAACGCAGTCTTGCCTCGCTCCAGCGCTGTCACTGACATCATGACTGAGTACAGATGGATAGGCTAGTAGATTTTCGTCTCAGCTATGCATCAGTTTTGCCCGATCAACCCACTTGTTCATCTGCCGCGATCGCACCCTTGCCTCACTCATGACTGGACTCGCTAATCCTCAAACACCATCTTCTTCCTTAATCAGTGAACGCTTTTGGCGGAACTTTATCCCGATCCCAGCGGGCAATCAGTTTCAACTCGGCGATCGCGCCCCCGACTTCACCCTCATCGAGGCAGGCACCCGCCAGCCCTATCGTTTATCGCAGCACTGGGGTGAACGGCCCGTTGTTTTAGAGTTCACCCGCATTTTTACTGAGCGGCATTATTGTCCCCTCTGCTTTCCCCATTTGGAGGCAATGAATCAGGCATACAGCAAGTTTGCCGCAGCCGGCGCACAACTGATTTTGCTGACAAGCACGACGTTGGCTCAAGGCCAAATTGTGAAAACGGATCTGAACTTGCAGCCGCCTTTGCTCTGTGATCCATTTTGTGAAGTCTTTCGCCAATACGGCACCGGCCAAGCGCTAGGGGCACCACTGTCGGCGCAATTTGTGTTGGATAAATATGGCCGCCTGCGCTACTGGCATCACTTTTCTTTCTTGGATTACAATGCCGAACCCTTGCAACTGCTCTACACCCTATCAACGTTACTCACAGATTAAGCCAAGCCGATTCTGACTCATGGTTGACACTTGGAGGAAGGCAGTGGGGGTGACAAGTCACATCCTCGCGCTATGAGGAGTTTTAACAAAGTTAGGGAAAATGGGGAAAAATTTGGCATTATCAAAAGCATAGCTTTGCTGCGCCTAGCGCAGGTTGTGCTCACTTCCAGTTAATCGCGCTAATTTCAACTGCCATGGCTAAACCTGTCGAACCCATTGTGTTGCCGCCTGCTGATAATCCTGAGCAAGAGGGGCAATGGCTCAAAGCGACCTTGCATGAGTGGCTTAATACCGAGTTTCCGCCAGAAGCAGTGAATGCCGATATTGCTGAGCGCGCTTCTAAAGTATTTGTCCGGCAGCGCATGGAAGGGGAAAACGACTTGGGCTCGCTGGTGTTAGCCGTGCTCACGGAAATGCAGGCATTTGACTTTTCTAAAAGCTTCTATGGGGAGTTTGCGATCGCGAATGCCGTCGGTGATTTGCTACTCGACAGTTTGGGCATTGATCATTGCTGTGGTGCGGGATGAGTAGAAGCGTGAGAGGGTGTGAGGGCAACCGAGTGAGTTCTGATTGTTTTGGCTGCGGCCTTCGTCGATAATGCCCTTTGACCTCGGTGGGCACTCAAAAATAATGCGCTGGTTCAAAACCCTTTATCGGTTAATCCTCATTGGCTGCGTCCTGCTGTTAACGGGTTGTTTGCAATACGATCTCAACATCCAATTCGATCATCAGACCCATGGGCAACTGATCCAACATCTGCATTGGCGTAGTGCAGAGGTAACGGCTGGTTCTGAATGGTCTCAGGGATTACAGCGGTTGCGCGATCGCACTGCTGCCGTTGGCGGCACCACCCGTTTACTCGACGCTCAAACCTTAGAGATCGTCATCCCATTCAATAACGGACCAGAATTAGAAACCAAGTTCAACGCTTTTTTTGACCCTGATGAGTCTGCAGTTGCATTGACTTTACCAGGCGGTGAAACGCTCTCAGCGCACTTATCTTTGCGGCAGGGCAACTGGTTTGGGGTCATTTTTAATCATGTCACCATTCAGTTTGACTTGGCTTCAGTGCTCGACCTAACGACGACTCGGCTCCCACTTTTGCAGGGGCAACAACTGCTGACAGGGCAAGTGCAGGTAACGGCTCCTTGGGTAAGGTCACCCACCGGAGAACTGACGACTGCAAACACATGGTCCTTAGTACCAGGAGAACTGAACGAAATCGAAGCCGATTTTTGGGTGCCTAGCCCGATTGGGATAGGTGCTGCGGCGATCGCCCTCCTCGTCCTCATCGGCTACGCGCTGAAATATTGGTTGCGTTTTGGGCGATAACCCATTCGGGGGGCGCGACAGCATCAGATTGTGTCGAGAGGTCAGAGCGATTCAGCCCCGTTGCATCATGAGTTCAGAACTACCATCCCGGTTTGCCTCGCCTCTTCAACCCCAGCCCTTCGCTCAGATTGCGTCAGCACACCCCAATATCCTCTACCCTCATACCGAACACCCTGCTACTCTCCCACCCTTAGCCGTCATCTCTCTATACTTGATGAAAGAGCTGTTGAACTGTTTTGAGAGGTGACCTGATGAGACTTCTGCACACCATGCTGCGCGTTGGCAATCTCGAAAAGTCGCTGAAGTTTTACTGCGACATTTTAGGCATGCAGCTGCTACGTCAAAAAGACTACCCCGGTGGCAAATTTACCCTAGCGTTTGTCGGATACGGCGACGAATCTGACCATACCGTTTTGGAATTGACCTATAACTGGGGCACCGAAGAGTACAACCTGGGTGATGGGTATGGTCATATTGCACTAGGGGTCGATGATATCTACGGCACCTGTGACGCGATCAAGGCTCAAGGGGGGAACGTCGTCCGTGAACCCGGCCCAATGAAACATGGTTCAACGGTCATTGCCTTCGTTCAAGATCCTGATGGCTATAAGGTTGAACTCATTCAACTCGGGACCCAAGGTTCTGCCCAAAAGACGACAGAACCGACTGCTCAAGCGGTTGGCTAAAGTTTCCTAGACGGGAGCTGTTGGGGTCGCGCGTGACCGCGTTGAGTAGAGGCTGAGCCCGTCAATCTGCGACCCTAATTACCCTGCTACCCAGTCACCCAACCCCTGATACACTGAAGTACTTAGGGATTTTTACCTAGGCCTGCTCGTCTTAATCACTCTGTCATGCAGCCCACCGATCCGGATAAATTTACGACCAAAGCTTGGGATGCGATCGTCGAGGCCCAAACGGTGGCCCGCCGTTTTACTCATCAATATCTTGAAGCAGAGCACGTCATCATTGCGTTGCTAGAACAAAAAGATGGCTTGGGCAACACGATTCTGCAAAAAGCTGGTCTTGATGCAGAGTTACTGCTGAAAGAACTTGACACCTTTGCCAAACGTCAAGCTCGCGTACGGGTGTCGGCAGATAGCAACCTATATCTAGGCAAAAGTCTGGACCGGATGCTCGATCAGGCCGAAGCGGCTCGCTTAGATATGAGCGACAAGTTCATCTCCGTTGAGCATCTATTACTGGGTTTTGCAGAAGACGAGCGTATTGGTCGTCGCCTATTAAAAGGATTTGAGGTCACCGCTGACGAGCTGACGACGGTCATCAAAACCATTCGCGGTGGCCAAAAAGTCACCGACCAAGATCCAGAAAATCGCTACCAGGCTTTAGAAAAATTTGGTCGCGACCTCACCGAAATGGCCAAAGAAGGCCACCTTGATCCGGTCATCGGTCGGGACGAAGAAATTCGTCGGGTGATTCAAGTGCTCTCGCGACGCACGAAGAACAATCCCGTCCTGATTGGCGAACCAGGGGTGGGGAAAACAGCGATCGCCGAAGGCTTGGCCCAGCGCATTCTCAACGGCGATGTGCCAGAATCGCTGAAAAATCGCCAACTGATTTCTCTCGATATCGGCGGGCTAATCGCGGGAGCCAAATATCGCGGCGAATTCGAAGACCGTCTCCGCTCTGTGCTGCGAGAAGTCACCGAATCGGATGGTCAAATTGTGCTGTTTATTGATGAACTGCACACTGTGGTTGGCGCTGGTGCCGGTCAGGGCACGATGGACGCCGGAAATCTGCTGAAACCCATGCTGGCACGCGGTGAACTTCGCTGTATCGGGGCGACCACGCTAGACGAATACCGTAAGAATATTGAAAAAGACGCGGCGCTAGAACGACGCTTCCAACAAGTCTATGTAGAGCAACCCACTGCTGACGACACCATCTCGATTCTGCGTGGCTTAAAAGAACGCTACGAAGTTCACCACGGCGTAAAAATTGCTGACTCTGCCTTGGTTGCGGCAGCAGTGATGTCTGATCGCTACATCAGCGATCGCTTTTTGCCCGATAAGGCGATCGATCTGGTGGATGAAGCCGCTGCCAAACTTAAGATGGAAATCACCTCCAAACCCGAAGAACTGGAGGTGATTGATCGCCGCTTGATGCGGCTCCAGATGGAACAGCTTTCCCTAGAGAGTGAAGATGCTTCCTCTGGTGCCGCTTACCGCACCGCACAAGAACGCCTAGTTCGCATCAAAGAAGAAATTGATGACCTCTCAGAACGACAGGCGCAGTTCAGTGGTCAGTGGCAAACTGAGAAACAAACGCTAGAAGCAATTAATGCCCTGAAGGAAGAAGAAGAACACCTTCGCTTGCAAGTCGATCAGGCAGAGCGGGCCTACGATCTAAACAAGGCTGCCCAACTCAAATATGGCAAGTTGGAATCCGTCCAGCGTGAGCTGGAAGCGAAAGAAGCTCAACTGAGTGAGATTCAAGCTCAGGGCAAAACTCTGCTCCGAGAACAAGTCTTGGAAGCTGACATCGCTGAAATTGTAGCTAAGTGGACGGGGATTCCAGTCAATCGTCTGATGGCCTCTGAGCGGCAAAAACTTCTGCAGTTAGAAGGTCATCTGCATGAGCGCGTGATTGGCCAGGAAGAAGCAGTAACTGCCGTCGCTGCGGCGATTCGGCGAGCGCGAGCGGGCATGAATGATCCGGGGCGACCGCTGGGCTCGTTCCTGTTTATGGGGCCGACTGGTGTGGGTAAAACGGAACTGGCTCGGGCTCTAGCAGCCTTTATGTTTGATACCGAGGAAGCTTTGATTCGCATTGACATGTCAGAGTACATGGAAAAACATGCCGTAGCGCGTTTGGTCGGAGCCCCTCCGGGTT
>CAZLYS010000189.1:0-7738 GCA_964563415.1 uncultured Halomicronema sp. | reverse complement strand
GTTTATTTGTCGGTACTCCACATACAAAACGACGAATCATAAAGTTCTCAAGAGTACTAAATATGCCTAAGAACTCACTATAGGAAATCTGTTCTGCTGCATAAGCCTTGTAACAATTCAGTAGAAAGGGGTAGGCAGTAGTTAACCCAATACGGTTTAGTCGTGACATTGCCTTACGGACAGAAATGTCACTTTCACATTGTTCTGGACAAAGAAGTTTCTTGTAAAGTTCAGCAAAAGCTGAGATTTCCTTCAAATACTCTAAGGCTTCCTGATCTCCAATTAAAGACTTTAGTGCAAAATACACATCACTTTCTTTTACCCAAGTTCCATCTTTAATAAGGTAATGGCGAATATACTCAGTCAGATTTTGTTCAAGAGCCTCTTGCATCGGCTGCCAGTAACGTGAATATATATCCTCTTGGTTATCAACATGAATCCTCATGAAAAAGAAATTTCGTATCAAGTCCGACTGAGTAAGAGGTCTACCTTTAGCATTCAGACTCTCAAAAACCAAGTATGGATCATCATCTACTCCAAGAACAACGCTTACAACTGACAAATAGTTTGTAATGACCTTTTTTATCGTTTGAATATCGAGATCGCTTTGTTGAAACTTCCTCCTAAAAAATACATAAGCCTTAGAAATCAAGTCTTGTCCATCTGTCTTATTTAACTTGATCAAATTCTGGAAAGACTCTCTATCGACCTGAGTCGGCAGTAGTTTATAATAATCGGAATCTCTTTTATATGGATTAACTAATAAAGTATTTCTTATTTCTTCTGAGAGTTCTTCATCTCCGCTTTCTAGTGCTCCATCTCTCAAAAAAGACAGTAGGATGAAGATAGTAGTTAGCCGTTGCTGTCCATCAATCAATAAATACTTAGTAACCCCTTCAGGCACTGAAACCGTGGGCATAGTAACAATAGATCCAATGAAGTGAGTTCTTGGATTATCAGCTGTAGCCAGCTCACAAAGATCATTCCATAAAATTCCCCATTCTTTTTTATCCCAACTGTAAGATCTTTGGAAGAGAGGAATTACATATTGCTTAGTACCTTCAACAATTGGCTGTAGCTTTGTTTCAGATGCTTGCACGGGCTATACCAAAATTAAATATCAATGCAGCCACTATAACGATTTCAAACAATAGTGACTTGCTACCAAGACTAAATTTCATGAACTTCATGAGTGATGAGGTTGTAAATAAGCCAAACAAAGGCAGTGAGTATATATACTTACAAATATTAGTTTCGTCTCCCTTTGGAAATCGACAGGCTAGGAAAGCTAACTCTTATTAGACCGACAGCTACACTCTATCTACCCGAAACAAAGCAGATAGAAGGATTATTCGCAACATATCCTGCCAAGTTAGGTGGATAGGCTGTAACTTTTCCAAGTGGTCTGATTCTGTTGGGCAGACATCTTGAAAGGCTCAATATATCTGCTTTTTTCGGTGACTGCCTTTGTGGGAGATACGGCATCGGCCGCGATCTAGCCTTACCCTTGAGCAATTCACTCCTCTGACTCAGCCTCAGAATGAATGACTCTTGTAGATCGCTTCTCAAGCTGAAAACTGAGCTATCCAGCCAGCGATACGACTGAGCAGCTCACTTGATGGCGAAATTTGTTGGCGCTAATGGCTCCCAAAACCATGGCAAACACCAGTGGCGAGACGCATGGGGCCAAATCACCTCTAGACCCACGCCTCTGAGTAGAACCGCCCACAGAATGGTCACGTAGCGCCGCAGGGGATGTAGCCACCACAGCTAGCGGAAAAAGGCGGGCAGGCTTTCGATGGGTGCGATCGCAGCGGGTCCTATGAAGATATCTGGAAAATTGATGTGTCCACCGTTTCCAGGTGCTTTACTGTAGAGCTAACTCGCCCGCATCAATGGCAAATACATTCAAGCGATGATTAGGCTGCAGGGTTATCAGGTCGCCGAACTCGTCTATAGCGGCTCTAAAACGGTACTGTATCGCGGGCATCGCTTGTCAGATCATCAGCCGGTGCTGATCAAGCTGCTAAAAGCTGAATATCCGACTTTTTCAGAGTTGCTCCGCTTTCGGAATCAGTACACCATTGCCAAAACCCTGACGCTACCGGGTATTGTGCAGCCCCTAGCGCTCGAAGATTATCACCATCACTATGCGCTGGTCATGCCCGACGAAGGGTATGAAGCGTTGTCCTCGCGGCTATTGATGCCGATCGCCCTGGCCGATTTCTTCCCCATTGCGCTGCAGCTCAGTCAAATCTTGCAGGGGCTGCACCGCAGTCGGGTCATCCACAAAGACATCAAGCCCGCCAACATCTTGATTCACCCCGAGACGGGGCATATCAAACTGATCGACTTTAGCCTCTCGTCCCTGCTGCCTAAAGAAAATCCCGTCTTACAAAATCCCCATGTTTTAGAAGGGTCGCTAGCCTACCTCGCACCAGAGCAAACGGGACGAATGAATCGAGGCATTGATTATCGCACCGACTTTTATGCGCTGGGGGTGACCTTTTACGAGCTGTTGACCGGGCAACTGCCCTTTCAGACTGCCGACCCGATGGAGTTGGTGCACTGCCACATCGCGCAGCAACCGCCCGCCCCCGCCTCCCTGAATGCCGCCATTCGGCCAGACTTGAACGCGCTGCTGCTCAAGCTCATGGCCAAAACGGCAGAAGCGCGTTACCAAAGTGCGTTTGGACTGCAGCGCGATCTCGAACTGTGTCAGCAGCGCTGGCAGTCTCCAGAAGACGCGCATCCCCTGGTCTTAGGTCAGTGGGATGTGTGCGATCGCTTCATTATTCCCGAAAAGCTCTATGGCCGTGAAACTGAAGTTGCAAGCTTACTCGCGGCTTTTGACCGCATCAGCGGCAACGCCGGTACGGGTGTCGGCGAACTGATGCTAGTCTCCGGCTTTTCCGGCATTGGGAAAACCGCCCTGGTCAACGAAATTCACAAGCCCATCGTGCGGCAGCGGGGCTATTTCATCAAAGGCAAGTTTGACCAATATCGCCGCAACATTCCCTTCTCAGCGTTTGTGCAGGCCCTCCGGGAGCTGATGCAGCAAGTGCTCACTGAGCCGGCAGCCAGGGTAAAAGTTTGGCAAACTCAAATTCTCGCGGCCTTGGGCGATAGCGGCCAGGTCTTGATTGAAGTGATTCCTGAGTTGGCATGGATTATCGGTCCGCAGCCACCCGCGCCAGACCTCTCTGGCACCGCTGCCCAAAACCGGTTTAACCGCCTATTCCAGCAATTCATTCAGGTCTTTACCACTCAGGCGCACCCCCTCGTCATTTTTCTGGACGATTTGCAATGGGCCGATGCTGCGTCTCTAAAACTGATTCAGTTGTTAAGTGCCGAGACGCCAACCCCCTTCCTGCTGCTGATTGGGGCCTATCGCGATAATGAAGTGCATCCGGCCCACCCGCTGATGTTAACTGTGGAAGAGATTGAGCCGCAGGCCACCGTTAATCGCATTACCCTGACGCCATTAGCTGCTGACTCAGTCAATGAGCTGATCGCCGATACCCTGAGCTGCCCTCCTGAGCAAGCCCAACCCCTCACCGAGCTGGTCTATCAAAAAACGGCGGGCAATCCGTTTTTCGTCTCAGAATTTCTGAAGTCGCTCCACCAAGATGGCCTGATCACCTTTGACTATCCGCCCCTGTTAGCGGCCAACCCTGACGTGACAACGCCCTTGTTCAGCCCACCAGAATCGACCGTGGGCGGCTGGCAATGCGATATCGCCCAAATCACCGCTTTGGCCGTTAGCACCGACGTGGTTGATTTCATGGCGGCGCGTCTCCAGCGACTGACGTCTGCCACCCAAGCCATCCTGAAACTGGCGGCCTGTATCGGCAACCAGTTTGACCTCACCACCCTCGCCATTATTGATGAACAGTCGTCGTTAGCCACCGCGATCGCTCTATGGCCCGCCTTACAGCAAGGGCTGATTTTGCCCCAGAGTGAAGTCTACAAGTTTTATCTGGAAGAGGATGCCCTGACTGCTGAAACGCTGCTGCCTGAGCCTACTGCCGAGGACGCTTTTCAGAGCAGTGAGGCTGACGCCCCCAAGCCAGAACCTGGGACGGCGAAGACTCAGATTCCCGTTTATAAATTTCTCCACGATCGCGTGCAACAGGCGGCGTACATTCTGATTCCCGCTGCCGACCGACCGGCCACACACCTGACAATCGGTCGCTTGCTGCTGGCCAACACTCCCGATACCCAGCTCGACGAAAGACTGTTTGAGATTGTCAATCAGCTCAATCTGGGAGCCCCGCTGATGACGGAGCGGGCAGAATGCGATCGCCTCGTTGCGCTGAATTTGCAGGCGGGTCGTAAAGCCCAACTTTCCACAGCCTACGGTGCTGCCGTCAATTACTACGCTGCTGGCATTCAGGGCTTAGCTCCCACGAGCTGGCAAGACGAGCCGGTCCTGACGCGACAACTCTATGAAGCTGCCGCTGAGGCCGCTTATCTGAACGGTGAATTTGGGCAAATGTCGCAGTGGTTGACCATCCTACTGCGGCAGGGTAACACCGTGCTGGATACGGTCAAGGCTCACGAAATCCAGATTCAGGCGTATATTGCTCAAGATCGCCCCGTCGATGCGGTGGAGTGTGCCCTCGATATTTTGCGGCAGTTGGGAGTCCGGCTACCCCGACAGCCCCAACCAGTACAGGTCGCTTTGGCGATTTGGCAGACGCGGCTCGCCCTGGCCGGTAAATCGGTCGAGGCGTTGGTTGACCTGCCCCCGATGACTGACTCGACTCAGTTGGCGGCGATGCAGATTCTCGCTAGCGTGATCTCAGCGGCGTCCTTCTTCTCGCCGCGCTTGTTTTCGCTGTTTGCCCTTAAAGCGGTGAATCTGTCGCTGCGCTACGGCAATGTCGACCTCTCGGCCTATGCCTACGGCACCTATGGGCAGATTTTGTGTGGGGTCGTGGGCGACATTGATCAGGGCTATCAGTTTGGGCAACTGGCCCTGCAGCTATTGGAAAAACTCGATGCGCAAAAGCTGAAGGCCAAAATTTTGATGCTGGTGAACGATTTTGTCATCCACTGGCGCGCCCACCTCAAGGAAACCTTGCCCCCCTTTGTTGAGGCCTACCAGAGCGGGTTAGCAACGGGCGATCTCGAATTCGCTGCGCGCTCTGCCATGGTCTACGGCTATCACGCCTACTTTTTAGGCCAAGAGTTGGGCCAGCTCGAACAAACCCTGCAGAACTATACCCACGCAATTCGCGATCTCAAGCAAACCAAGTTCATTTATATGAATGAGCGCTATCGCCAGGTGGTGCTAAATCTACTAGGTGAATCTGCCGACCCTTGCCAGTTAGTCGGTTCAGCCTACGACGAAACAGCCCTGCTGCCCGTGCATGTGCAGGCGAACGATCGCAACGCCATCTTCAACGTCTACTTTCACAAAGCGATTCTCTGCTATCTGTTCCAGAATCAGGACTTGGCGGTCGAGAATATCGTCCTCGCCAAGCAGTACGCCGGGAATACGCCCGGGCTCTTGCTGGTGCTGCTGCTGCGATTTTATGACTCGCTGATCGGGCTAGCCGTCTTTGCCACCGTCTCGCGGGCCGAGCAGCGACGAATTTGGCGACAGGTCAAACAGAACCAGCGCCAGATGCAAAAATGGGCCGCCGCTGCCCCCATGAACCACCAGCACAAGTTTTATTTGGTGGAGGCGGAATGCTATCGGGTGCGGGGCCAGTTCGATCAGGCGATCGCCGCCTATGACCAGGCCATTGCCCTCGCCGCCGAGCATGAATATATCCACGAACTGGCCCTCACCCACGAACTCGCCGCCCGCTGTTGTCTGGAAAATGGCCACCCCCGCTTTGCGCAAACCTATCTGGTGGATGCCTACTACGGCTACGCTCGCTGGGGCGCTAAAGCCAAAGTGCAAGATTTGGCGGCTCGGTATCCTCAACTGCTCGCGGCGATCTTAGCCAGCCCGGCAGAATCGCCGCCTGGCGCTGTCTCCTTCGGTGAAATCGGGCCGCCGAGGCGATCGTCTGAACCCAGTACAACGGTCACAGAACTGCTGCCCGCAGCCTTGGATCTGGCTGCCGTATTGAAAGCCTCTCAAGCGCTGTCTGGCGAAATTCAAACGGAGCAGTTGCTGTCTACCTTCGTCACCGTAACGATGACCACAGCAGGCGCGGCAAAAGGGATCCTGATTTTGCCCCAAGATGGGCCGTCAGGCCACCAGTGGCTGATTCAGCTCACGGCCAGCCAAAGCAGTCAAGCATCGGAACCGCCCCAAGTAGATTCCCTGCTTGCCGGGGTTTCCATAGAAGCTAGCGCTGCGGTGCCCACCAGCGTGATCAATTATGTAAGTCGCACCCAGGCCCCACTCGTTTTAGAACACGCCGCTAACGAGGTCATCTTTGCCGCTGATCCTTACATCATTCAGCATCAGCTCAAATCTGTGTTGTGTCAGCCGGTTTTAAGTCACGGTGATTTAGTCGGCATCCTTTATCTAGAGAACAACTTGGCGACGGGCGTTTTTACCCCAGCGCGCCTAGAGGTGCTCAAGCTATTGATGACCCAAGCCGCTATTTCCTTAGAAAATGCGCGACTGTATGAGCAACTCCGAGACTATTCCCACACGTTAGAATCTCGCATCGAGGCCCGCACCCGCGAACTGCAACAGGCCAAGCAAGAAGCCGACATTGCGAATCGGGCTAAGAGTCAATTTCTCGCCAATATGAGCCATGAATTGCGTACCCCCCTCAACGCGATTCTGGGCTTTACCCAACTCATGGCCCACGATTCGACCCTTACTCAAACTCACCATAAGCATCTGCAAATTATTGGTCACAGCGGCGAGCATCTGCTGAACCTAATCAATGATGTTCTAGAGTTCTCAAAAATTGAAGCGGGTCGCGTAACGTTCACCGAGAGCACTTTTGATCTCTGGCATCTGCTCACCACCCTGGAGGAAATGTTTCAGCTCAAGGCGGCGAACAAAGGTCTGGTGCTACGGTTCGAAACTGCGCCTGAACTCCCTCGCTATGCCAAAACCGATGCGGGTAAATTGCGGCAGATTCTCATCAACCTGCTCAGCAATGCCATCAAATTCACCTCAACCGGCGGGGTGACCTTGCGCATCTGGCCAGAGCGATCAGACCCCTCTGCCGCCCCTGAGTTCTACCTTCATTGTGAGGTCGAAGATACCGGGCCAGGCGTTCCGGAGGGCAACCGAGATCGCCTTTTCGACGCCTTTGTGCAAGCCGAGCTCGGTCCCCAATCGCACGAAGGAACGGGCTTGGGATTGCCCATTAGCCGCGAATTTGCCCGCCTGATGGGCGGCGACATTCAGGTGCAGAATGTGCCCGAGGGGGGAGCCTTGTTTAGCTTTACCGTGCAGGCCCAGATCGCTGAAACGAATGCGACTGAGCTCCCTGAAAATCCTCCTCAGCGGGTCATGACCCTCGCGCCAGATCAACCCACTCCTCGTTTACTCGTGGTCGAAGATCACTGGAGCAATCGCCAACTACTGGTCGAGATGCTCACAGAGGTCAATTTTGAGGTGCAGTCAGCCGAAAATGGGGCGGCGGCGATCGCCTGTTATGAAAGTTGGCACCCTGACCTCATCTGGATGGATATGCGGATGCCCGTGATGGATGGCTATGAAGCGACCCGGCGAATTCGGGAACTGGAAAAGAAGGCGGAACAGGGAACAGGGAACAGGGAACAGGGAACAGGGAACAGGGAACAGGGAACA
>CAZLYS010000188.1:0-7743 GCA_964563415.1 uncultured Halomicronema sp. | reverse complement strand
TCCTTTCTAGGGAAGGGTGTAGATATAGACGAGAGCACAGGGAAACAGAACTTTAGTAAGACCTCGATTAATGCCCCCATAGAGAACTACTCCTATGTGTGGTGTGATGAGTTCTCCATGATCGGTAGTGAACTCGCTAAGGAGTTGATCGCTAAGGCTGGGTACATCTTCTTCACTGGCGACATTAGGCAGCTACCACCCATCAATGAAGACAGCTTCCCTGTATGGGACTGGTTCACGAAGAACAGACCTGAGAGCAGTGTTGCAACTCTAGAGAATCCAGAACGCTACTCTGGCTCTATCAAAGAGTTTGTCTATGACGCTCTAGAGTATGTCGATGATGAAAAGCTAATTGTCCCTGAGTTAATTGCTAATCCTGACGAGCAATTAGTTATTGCTAAGGACTGGTTTGAACACTGGAAAGAGACAGACTATCACAACGATAACTCAGTCATCCTTGCATATACCAATAGTTCAGTAGACCAGTTAAATGAACTATGTAGAGAGCATGTATTAGGTGAGGCTAGTATTCCGCTACAAGTAGGAGAAAAGGTAATCGCCTATGAGTCACTTAAAGATGAGTCAGGCGATGTTGTAGCCAACAATGGAAGTGTACTGACGATCAGTAAGATTACACCGTCTCCACTAGAAATCGATGATCATTGCTTTGCTGCTAATCGCTACCACTTCAAAGGCTGTCTTTACCCGGTTATAGCCGTAGAACAATCAGAGCTTAAAGCATGGGATAAGTTCTTGAGGCATCTAGCATCTAAGGCTAAACGCAAAGAGATTAAGTGGGGCTATTACTACAAGTGTAAAGGCATGAGTAATCTATTCAAGCCACTATACGCTTTAACTATTCACAAATCACAGGGCAGTGGATGGAATGACGTATTCTTTTTGAATGATTTCAAGTGGTTAAAGGATGGATTCATACAGCCTAGACTGCACTACGTTGCAGCATCTAGAGCAAAGAAAAGGTTATTTATAGCAAGAGGAATGCCGAAGTAAAACGTTGATTTCTACTAGTAACTGAAGTAGAATACTCTCATCTGATTTGATTGAAAAATGGAGACTACATAATGACTACTCAACTTAAAGATGTTGACGCTGCAATCGAAGCTGTTGAAACTAATGGCAGCACTAAAGTCAAAGAGGAGACCCGTGTTATTGGTCGCAATCCTCTATTAACTCGCATTACTCAAGAGGACTACGACAAGGGTAGTGATTTTATCTTTGCTAAGCTTGATGCATTCTTCCCTAATATCGAGCACAATAAGACTCGCACTAAGAAATTGATTGATGAGTTCTATGAATGGAAAGCTAACGAAGTAGAACGCAATCGTCTGAAAGAAATCGATGAACTGAAAGCACGATTAGCTGAGCTTGGCGAAGAAATCTAAAGCGTTCAAGAAAACATTTTTCTGAAGGGTACAGCATCGGTCTGTGCCCTTTTTTGTTGCTCAAAATGTCGTTGTTTTGTTTTTTTCTAGAAAGTGGTTCTAGAAAATGTAGGTTAATTCGATGGCTATGTATAGCTGTACTGGTTTGCTGCCTAGCAGTCATCCCGATGATCGCGTCATGCTCTAGCCCTGCTAACAACGCTGAACAGACGATGGAATTCCCAGACGACAGGGACGATAGGCCGTGCTGTGGTGAGACGAATCAAGAGGGAGTCATCGAGATATGTCGCATGTGCCACGATGAGCCATGCCTTAGAGCGGATACAGACTGTGGTGGTGTAGAGGTCGCTAGATAGCCTCATGTGGCTTTATTTTTGAAATGTCCCAGCTCGCCTCTAGCCAAAGATCGTGTATAGCTCGACAAGCTTCGATGAGTATCAACTGTGATGTGAGACATTTCAAAACCAAATTTGTATCAGCTCTCATAGTCAAGTTTCACATTCCCGCAAGCCAACATCTTGAACTTGAAGCAAATCCAGACTGGGGTGACGCAACATCAATTCTCGAACAATGTCGCCATTGAAGTTTTCGTCACTCAACAGGCTCAGCATATTCGCCGCTACGACTTCTGTTGAGACAGCAACCGCTCACGGATAGAACTCAAATCGGGCTGAATATTCGCTAAACGTTGTTAAACCGCATTAGCCAATTGCTCTCTTTAGCGTAAGTGAGCCTCTACAGCGTCTCGGTACCGCAGATAATACCCGATTGTGTTGTAGATATCGGACAAGGAAAGAGTTGAGTAGCGATGAACAATGGACTCAGGCGGCGCGCCATCTTGAAACGCTCGGATCACAGTCTCTAGTAAAACCTTTGAACTGCCAATCCGAATCGCTCCGATTTCGTCTTCGCGAAGGGGAGGGGTTTCGCGCTTTAACGCAAGGCTCATGGACAAACCTTCCTAGTCGTGTACGCAGCGATCGTAACTTAGATGAGAGAAATAATTGTGTGAGGTGTAAGTCCGTAAAGCAGCTCAGTTAGCCATTTTGAGCTTTTGACTGTTAAACGCCAACAGATAGCCTTGCTGTTACTTTCTAACCAAAAACTCGTGGCATAACGTTTGAGCTAACCGGACGGCAGTAATTTTTGTGACTTATCAGATACATTTTGTTCCTTTCTGGTTCAGCGATTTGTTAGCTCGGCTCGTCATCTAATTTATAAGCTTGAGTGGCAAGAAACTCCCTAAGAATTGGTACTACCAATGCCTCAAACTGAAAAAAATCCTCTTTTTCGCTTCGTTGTCCACAAATCCATTCACAGAACTCCTGTTTGCGAAACTCGCTAATGATTGTTTCCCCGCCATACTCTGTTTGTTTACTGCGCTTTTGATAGAACCTTTCTTCAAATAACTCGACTGGTAAAAGATTTTCAATACCTTTAATTACCTTAGTATTATGAGTGTTCTGAGGTATACAACGGCTTGAGAGTGAACCAACATCTTCAGCTCTTTTCCTTGTATCACAATCATAGAGAAGCAAGACTCGTCGAGGAAATCGGCTTTGATTATTCTCTAAAAACTTGCGTGCGGCATCCAAGTTAGTATGACCACCACCTGTTGAACCTCCCTTTCCTGACCTGCCAACCTCATCGATCTCTACTTGCTCTAACAGGTCTGTATGCTCTAGTAGTTTCAAGGCTGTCTTAATATAAGCAACATCTGTTTGCCCCTCTGTTAGCACTAAGGGTTTAGACGTTGCTAATACTTGCTCCTCAACTGTATTCTCAAATATCTGGGTTTTTCGATAGAACTCAAATGATTTCAAAAACTCCTCGAATCTTTCGGTGCTAATTTTCTTGCCTGTAGGCATTTCCAATATCTGGATGCCATCAGCACCAAATTCATGCTCCATCCCAAGCAGGAAAAGTGGTGAATGTGATGTAATGATAAACTGCACTTTTGGAAATAATTTAACTAGTTTTGGAAGAACTTCATATTGTAAATCGGTGTGTAGATGAGCATCAATTTCATCGATTAAGACGATTCCCTTAATCTCACTCAAGTGAACACTTTTTTGAAGATCTGTTCGCTCCGCATAGCGAATGATCGTAGCAAACAGATTAAAGAGCAAAGCCTGTCCTGCTGAGAGGTGGAACAGCGATGGGATGATGATACCGTTCCCAAAACGTATTGCAACTCTTCCATGTATTGCGTTTCGATAATTCAATATTAGTTGAGCATCCTCATCCTCAAGAACTGAACGAAGCAGCGATTCAACGTTTTGTCGTCCTACTTTGAGTAATAGTTTGTTCGACAGATTGGTTTTTGGTTGAAAGTAGATTGGTGGAGTCTGTTCAGACGTAGGGACTCCTACAACAAAGCTTCCATCTACAAGCGAGTCGAGTAAAACGTCCATTAACCACTGTCGATTATCCTCGGCAGCTCGTTCAACAATCAATGGTTTTCCTAAAACGCCCGAAAGGCGTTTCTCATTCCCGAATAAAGGTGCATCCTCAATTGCACTGAGGTTCAACCAGTGAGGTCGCTCATGGCGAGATGATGGGAAAAAGCAGACTGCTTGATTTTGGAAGAAAGTCTCAATCTGTTTCTCGTCTCCCGTGACTATTTTGTGGAGTGGTGTATCTTCCTGCCATGACCGTACTGACTCAAATCGATCTCTCAGTTTTTCTGTGTAGCTCTGTGGGTTAATTTGACCAACTTTTTCTATATAGCAGAACTTGCTGTTTGCATCTGAGAACTCTAGAAGACTAAGGCTGCTTCCAGATAGTGAGCGACTATCTCCACTGCTAATTACTTTAAAGAATGGGCTATGCCCAATTTGCTGCCCTATAGTTATATCACTGAATTTTTTCTTCGCTAACTCTGCTAGTGCGTCAAGAACATAGGCTAAGAAAATGGTTTTTCCTGTCCCATTTTTACCTACCAAAATTAACGGCTTGGGGTTTCCTGATGTGTCCAGATCCAGCGAAACATCCAACGCAGGGATTGGTCCAACATTTTCGATCAGGCATTCGCGAAGATACATCTCAGATGTTTAAGCTTTAAATGGTTTTGAACATCATGATTTTATCTCGAATCCTCGTACGGGTGTACTGCATGCTATAAAATGATGGATTTACAAGGGCATCAGAACGACTGTGGCTAAAGGACTTCAGCGGCTTCTGCTCCCATGCTGAGAAGGGTGATTATGTGGAATATCACCCCTTCTTATATAGAGGTATCCTCTTCAAAACGTTTCCCGGCAACGATAATCGCTCACCACAGATTTAGTGCGTTAGAGCTTAGTTGGTCGCGGTGAGGTTAGCTGTCGGGGGTGAGTCAGCGGCGGGTGTTGCCGCACGTTTAACAGCATGGCTGACCAGCTCAAAGACACTTTCGACACTCTGGAACGAAGCAATGAAGCCCTCAGACTGGCGGAAGAAAAGTATCGCAGTATCTACGAAAACGCCCTTGAGGGCATCTTTCTCATTGGCCTTAAACTAGCGATAGAAAATTTTTGTCTCTAAAACTGGAATGGTTACCCCGCGCCTCAAACACTCCGGACTTAACGACCAGAATTTTTTCCGCTGCTATAACTAGCCCATATGGGACACTTCAAAGCTAAAACCGTATGAGAAGCAGCCTGAGTCACAGCCTTTGTGTTCCTTATCGCGCAAGCTTTTTCAGTCCAGAAATGAGACAGGCGAGATGACTCAGTACTAACGTAGATGTCTGTCAGAGCAAGCTTAAGTAGCCGTCAGAAGTTGCCCGTCATGCTGGCAAGATCATTGCCATCGACACACTTGACCGGGTGGTCAATGGTCAATCGCCAGCGATCAACATCTAATAGATTACTTGCACCATTTTGATAACCAAGTATGTGAACGTCCTTGCAAGAGACCTTTAAGCGTAAGTGCACTTGTTCTCTGTTGACAAAAACTGTAGAAGGAATGTAGAAAATAGCTACCGATATAGCTGAAACGCTTTCTACGCCTTACTAGCTTTCTTCCTTGGTAAGGGTGAGGTCACGAGTTCAATTCTCGTCATGGGCTTATTGGCAATGAACTCAAAAAACTCGTTCTATTGCTCTTGGTATGCCCCTAATCTTTGGCTGTCATGAGGGCAACCTAGTCGCTTTTTACCGTGCCTGCGACTGGTTACGGCTGAAAAATTATCATTTTTCAACCCTCGATGGAGCTGCTTTTCTGTTCACAATGATTAGCGACATTTGGTCAGCGTTCAACCCAGCCAGATGCTTCGATCGGAGTTCTTTCTGTCAGCAAGAGCTAGAACTGGAGACGGGAGCTGGCAAGAGAATTTACTCATCATCTTCACGTTTCTTGAGTCGAGTTCTAGCACACATTCAAGCCAGTTCCTGTGGTTTCCCAGTGCTATTGGAGGATACTGGCAGAGGGTGCTTGGCTCCAATGTACTTTAATTTAAAGTTCTCCAGATATCGAGGGGTTTAAGCAAAAGCTCTAGATCTTCTGGATTGCTCTCAAACGAGATAATCAGTGGTGATGTTGAGGGCTATTGACTGTTTTATTAGTTCCTGTGCCGGAAGAAACGGACTCAGTGCCTTGGCTTTTTAAAAGCCTTAAATTCTAGTTTTGAACGAAATATCCGGAATTTTTATAAACTTTTAAACAAAGTCAGGGTATATTTACTGGCATCTTTGGTGTACGCTTAATTCCCGTAAAGCGCAGCCAATGCCTGATAAGACATTGACACTTGTGTGTCATGTTAACGACTTTGGTTGCCTTTCCATCATGTGGTGTGTTTCTGAACAATTTATCCTCCCTAGGTTTTTGATGCCTGCTAGGGGTTGATGGTTTGAGGATGTGAACTTCGTCTCCTGAATAGAATGTTGCGACTTGATTGGATCTTTTCTATTCCGGGTTTTGCATGCCGATTTATCGGATATTTGACCCGTTCTTTTAAACGTCGATTTTGGTTGCAGGCTGCAATCGCCTTTATTGCAGTGCAATTCATCAATTGGATTGGCGCTGTGCCTGATTTGGGTTTGATGCCAGTGACTGCCCAACTGTTGGAATGCCCTTCAGGGATAGTTTGTAACGAGGCGGGGGGGGAATTTCGAGATGCTAGCAACAACCTTGTTAGATCAACCTCAAATCCGACATTTCTGGGAACCCCCAGTGGAGACTCATCTGAGCTAACGATTGTCAAGACTGCCGATCGCGGTGCAGCAGAGCCAGGTGATGTGGTAGTTTATCGCCTGCTAGTTCGTAACTCTTCGACTGTGCCCTCTGGAGCGCTAACCGTTACTGATGAGCTGCCCCTGGGTTTGCAGTTGATTGAGGACTCGATTCGTACCTCACCCTTGGAGTTCACGAATGTGACGACCAATGATCGCAGCTTTACCCTTGACTTTGGTGGGGCGTCGTTGGAAGGCGGCCAAGAATTATCTGTGGTGTATGCGGCCCTCGTAACCCCTGATGCGGTTAGAGGTTCTGGTCGCAACGTGGCCCAAGCCAATACACCGACCAGTAGTGCATCTGCGAGTAACGAGCTAGCCATTCGTCCAGGCATTCTGTCTGACTGTGGCACCCTGGTGGGTCGAGTGTTTGTCGACAAAAACTTTGATGGCGAACAACAGGCAGGCGAGCCGGGAGTACCTAATGCAGTCATTTTCATGGATGATGGCAACCGCATTTTGACTGACCCCGATGGATTGTTCTCGCTGGCCTATGTGCTCTCGGGTAACCGCGTCGGGACGTTGGATCTCACAAGTTTGCCAGGGTACACATTGGCGCCCAATCTTTATCGGTTGGCTGATAATAGCCAGTCTCGACTGGTGCGGCTGGAGCCGGGTGGTCTCGCTCGTATGAACTTTGGCGTCACACCCGCATTTGGGGAGGAGCAGGGGTGATGAAAACCTTTCTTGCAATGATTGGCTGGCTAGTAGTCAGCGCTTTGACTGCCGATGTGGTCGGCGTGGCGATCGCCCAAACGACTGACGAGGGCACTGATGATGCCCGAACCCTGCAACCTGAGAGTCCTACATCAGCATCAGTGATCAACTTGGCAACTGCGGGCGCTGAAGATTTGACCCAGGTACTTGATTCCGGCGAGGTAGCGAATGTTGCGACAGAAGCCGGAGTCCTGTCTGAACTAGAGGCGGTTGGAGTCGACGATTTACCACGACCTGTGATAAGCACCCAGCCCCAATCTGGCCCTCTGAGTGCGGTCAATAATGGGGCTGTTGTAGAGCCAACACCGACAGCTAATGTAGCTTCTGTGTCCGCCGCTGTTCCACTCGTGCCCGCAGATGGACAGTTCGGAATTGCCACGACCAAATTAACTGATCTAAACGATCTAGCT
>CAZLYS010000187.1:0-7744 GCA_964563415.1 uncultured Halomicronema sp. | reverse complement strand
CTGACAAATTCTCCTGGTGGGCCAGTTGAGTCATGGCCCGTACAGCATGTCGCTTGGGCACGGTTGCCGCCCGTCGAGAACGGGCTCTAGCTGGCTGGTCGGAAATTACTGCTGCAATTGTTTCGAGTTGTTCAATCAGTTCATTGAGAGTAACCTGACGACGCTCAGGGGGGGGAGCGATCGCCCGTCGATGCAAATGCTGCTCAAGATTGCGAGGGAGTGGCATCTGCACCAATTCATCAGCGTCTTCTAAAAAAGCCTCAGCATCTAACTCTGCCTGGGCGGCTTCTATTTCTGCCCTAACCAGGGTGTCGGCTTTAAGCAACACCAACATAGAGGCATACAAAAAGGCTTTACCCGACTCTGACAAACTGGTCTCATAAGGCGATCGCCCTGCCTCAGGCAAAGCAGTCGGGCCAGTATCAAGCGTTTTTAAGAAGCGATCAATCACTTCAATCACCTGGACATCCCAGGGATCAATTTCGCCCTGCTCGGCCAAGTCAATTAAAAAGGCGATCGCACTTTGAGCCAGAGATACTGTCATATTAATCTTCTAGCTGACAAAGGCTTCGCTAGATTCCGCGTCATTATCACCGCTCTTTGACGCAGGCAACATCGGCTGTTGCTCTAACTCCACCCGATAACGCTCAACATCTTGCTCGAGTTCTTGAATTCGCAGCTCTCGTTGCTCAATTTGTTTGCCCGTCCCCAAGAAACCTTGTACCTGTACCCAGACACTAAACACCCAGGCCAACACTGCCCCGATGCCCATCGCCACAATGAGTTCTACACACAGGGGGGCTTCGAGGTCGACGCCTTGCACAATGTGAATGACTACAGGATCCGTATTTTCAATGCCAAATAAAACCAGAGCGAGGGAGATAACGAAGATAACGACAAAGTTGATCTGCCGCATAATTGCTGACTCCTAACGTCATCGACAAGGTTTGCTGTTGAATCGGGACGCGATAGGGCTTGCGCTGAAGCCAGCCTTTAGACGTATGATTCCCCAATACTATAGACCGCGAGTGCGATCGCGACTCAAATCCCATAGAAGAATGAAGTTGTCTTAGTTAACTGGCATTCATGGGAGGTGCTGGCAGAGTTTGATCAGGCAGTGAAATGATTGCACCAAGGGTTGCCCAGCCATCGGCTAGGGATACAACTTTAGCCAACTGTAAATTTCTATCAGTAAACCAACGGTGACTGGCAGTCCTAGGAACTAGGCTTTTCGAAGGGGATGGGATACTCGTGGATCACTTGTCCAGTCGTTAACCACTCGATGATGGTGCCAATCTGGTCAGGAGACACGTTTTGGTCTGCTGCCATCTGTAGAGCCTCACCCTTACCGCAGAATACGAAAGTTGAGTCGAGACACTACTCACAGCGGGGGTATAGGATTGCTAGAGTGTCAGTCTCAAACATCGCGTCGGCGAGTTTACAGATAACATTTGATCGAAGACAAATTACTGCTGATCGAAGACAAATTACTGCCTCAGGAATTCCAGAGGACTTTCATAGCGGCGGCGATCCAATCTACGCAGCGATCGCCTTCACAGTGATGGCAATTGAGTATCAAAAGGTGTGCTTTCCCCATGAAAATTGGTCTGCCCAAAGAAATTAAAGATCAGGAGTTTCGGGTCGGGCTGACACCCGCTAGTGTCAAAGCGCTCTGCCAGCAAGGACATGAAGTCTTGATTGAAACTGACGCCGGGCAAGGGGCGGGGTTTCCTGATGGGGACTATCAGGCCGTGGGTGGCCAAATTGTGGCCGACGGGGCCACGGCTTGGGCCCAAGAGATGGTGATCAAAGTTAAGGAACCCCAACCGTCGGAATATCAATATTTCCGGCCGGATTTATTGCTATTTACCTACTTGCATTTGGCGGCAGAATACGAATTGACTCAGGCCAACGTCAAAAGTGGCATTAGCGCGATCGCTTATGAAACAGTGATGACAGCCGACGGTAAACTGCCACTGCTGACCCCGATGAGCATTATTGCCGGGCGTCTCTCAGTGCAATTTGGCGCTCGCTATTTGGAAAAGCAGCAGGGCGGACGCGGCGTCTTGCTAGGGGGCGTGCCGGGCGTACCCGCCGGTCGGGTCACGATTCTCGGGGGGGGAATCGTTGGTACAGAAGCTGCTCGTATCGCTGTGGGCATGGGCGCGCAAGTGCAAATTTTGGATATTAGTGTCGATCGCCTGTCGTACCTCGAAACGATTTTTGGCTCG
This sequence comes from uncultured Halomicronema sp., assembly GCA_964563415.1. Classification (GTDB taxonomy): domain Bacteria; phylum Cyanobacteriota; class Cyanobacteriia; order Phormidesmidales; family Phormidesmidaceae; genus Halomicronema. The sequence continues at coordinate 5,513 of CAZLYS010000187.1, read as the reverse complement.
CGGGTCGAATTGCTCTACAGCACCGCTGCCCAGATTGAACAGGTCGTGCCCCAGGCCGATTTAGTGATTGGGGCCGTCTTAGTGCCGGGTCGTAAGGCCCCAACTCTGGTGAATAAAGCCCTAGTAGCACAGATGAAACCGGGTTCCGTCATTATTGATGTCGCGGTGGATCAAGGTGGCTGCATTGAAACGTTGCGGCCTACCTCCCATAGTCAGCCCATCTATGTTGAGTCGGGAGTTTTGCATTTTGGCGTGCCCAATATGCCCGGTGCCGCCCCCTGGACAGCTACTCAAGCGTTAAATAACAGCACCTTTCCCTATGTGATGAAGCTGGCCAATCAGGGCTTGGCGGCCCTAGCGCAAGACTCGGCGCTAGCACAGGGGTTGAATGTCCAAGCGGGCAAAATCGCCTATCCGGCCGTGCAAGAAACGTTTCCTGATTTGGCTGTGGCTTAGCAAGCTGAGAGCATTGCTCCTGGTCAAGAACGGCCTAAGCTTGAGAAAGTTCCACAATGTTGCCATCAGGGTCTTGGGTAAATAAGGCTGCTCGCCCCGAAGCACTCATCTGCAAGGGATAATCATGGTCTAACAGGCGTGTTTTGAACGCGATCAGATCATCCACTTGGAGGGCCACATGGGGATTGCGGCCCCATTTTTCGGGACGGGGGCAAGGGGCTTGCCAATTTTCAGCCTGCATGAGGTGAATCTGAAACTCCCCGACTTGAAACCAATATCCGGGAAAGTTTAGCGATCGCGGGGCCATCTCCAGCCCCAAAATATCGCGGTAAAACCCCAAACTGCGTTCTAAATCGCTGGCAAGCAAAGCGACATGAAGCGATCGCATTACAGTGGTCATTAGATTTCTACCCTCAACGCTCAAGAGTAGTTTTAGCTTAGACGAAGGAGTTGGAAGGCGATCTCTCTAAGCCGCATCCTCAAGTCCACACTCAAGCCGGGCCTATCGAGCTTGTAGGACCGCTAGTTGCGCCCCCTGATAGTAATGACCCAAAATTTGCTGATAGGTGTAGCCCTGACTTGCCATGTTGTGGGCCCCCCACTGACTCATGCCAATGCCGTGCCCAAAGCCACGTCCGCTAATTTGCACACTGTCACCTGCCACCGCAATGGAAAACAGTGTGCTGCGCAAACCCAGAGCACTTCGAAAATCACTGCCAGTCAGCATGCGAGAACCGCGATCGCCTTGCACCAAAATTTCTCGAATGCGGCCACGGGGCGTCGTACTTTGGGGAACAGCGCTAATCAGCCGTCCGACATCGGGCATGATTTGGCTAAACTCATCGTTCGAGAGGGTGCGAATCCATTCAAAAACCGGGGCACCTGCATCAAAATCTTGGACCCCACGCAAATAGGGCCGGGCCTGACTCCAAATGTCTTCTACATTCTCGGTATGACCACCCGACGAAGAATGAAACACCGCTTCGATCACTTGACCGCCATGAGTTAACACCTGACTGCGAGTTCCCTCAACCGCCGCTTGAGTGCTTTGGGTTTCTTCGCCGAGGCCCCCGTAAACCTGATAAGCCGTCGTGCTGCCCACATCATAGTGAGGACTACGGGATTGATTACGTCGATGCAGAGCATAAGAACGGGCAGCAACTGCCTGGGCCTTAAGCGCCTCTAACGGCCAACTGGCGGGCATCTCGCTGCCGACAACACTGTAAAGATAATGCTCTAAATCAACATAGTTAATCGCCGTGACGCCACTGCCATTCGACATCACCAGCACCCGCCCCCGATACCAGCGATCGCCAATAAACACGTAACCGTCAGATCCCGGCTCTACCCAGAACGATGTGCCGACAGCATTGGCAGCTTTTACCTGAGAGCCTTGGGCAGCAACGGTGAGCGATCGACCTTGGGGCACCTGAGCAATGTGCTGCCCCTGCTGATCGCGAATCATTCCAGGGTTAGATGTCCCCACAACGACTTGACTGGCCCCCTCTTGGATCGCGATGCGCATTTCCAGCGCCCACCCCGGCAAGCCGCAAATCAGCCAAGCAAAAACGGCCACGCCTCCCTTGGGTAAAAGTTTCCAGACGGTTGCTCCCCAGAAAGGAATAGCAACATCAGTGGAGGCTTTCAAATGGGCCATAGTCATGATCTTCTGAACGGCAAACAGCGTTGAGAGAGCATCTAAGCAGCTAACAAAAAGCGATTTCTATCGGCGAAAAATAGCGTTGTAACCGCAAGAAATGCCTGATTTAGACACTGGTGATAGAGGTTAAAAAATCACCGAGCGCGGACAATCAAAAACCAAGCTGAGAGACCTTGATTTCCTCAACTTGGTCAGCAACAAACGCCTTTTAAGGCCAAACTCATGCCACTTTTACAGCAGATTTAAATACAACGATACCACCTGTTTTAAGACTCGGATCACTCGATTTTGTTCCATCGCCAAAATTAAAGAATACCGGTCGACTCATAGAGCCGTCGCAAAATTGCGAGAATCTTGTTGCCATAGTTAGGATCCGGATCCCAGCGTCCACTTAACTGAGTAACCAGCGGAGCCACCCCGCGACGCACAAATTGAAAGCGGGGATCAACCACTTCTTGAACTAATGGCTCGGTACTGGCATAAGCTTTAAGATGTTGAATATGGGCACGCACGCCAATACGGGGATCATTAAAAGAAACGCCGCCAGTAGACGTATCTGTGGCACCAATCCCTCCAAAATTATTGTCTTCGGGTCTGAGGCTCCCCGTCCATCTTAAATAGGACGTTTCGACACACATTTGGCAGAAGGCAATGTCATGATCAACGCCTTCGATTTTGGCTTCTTCGCGATAGAAGCGAGGGAGATCTTTATAGGGCTCTGTCGCACTCTCATTGTTGGCTTTCAAAAACATCAAGAGCTGAATATCCGAGGTGATGCCCCGCCCCATGATGTGTTCTAATCCGCAATTGGGGATATCGTTCGTGGTCTTGAGGGTGACGGTACGGGTGCCAGCATCCCAGCCGACAGAGACGTTATATTCCCGCAGGTCGATCGCCTTCATATAGACCACTCCGCGATAGCGCACCTTACGAATGTTCGGGTCGGTGGCAGCATTATCGACCCCGAGCTGGTCGGCCAAGTCAACGGGCACGTAAGAGTTGTTGTTGATAATGATGCCTTTTTCGGGATATGGGCCATCATTAACACTGATGTTGCACGTCGGGAAACTTTGCGAATCGCCAGAATCACCGGCCACAGCCCGACTCCAGGAAGCCGTTCCATCGGCGATGCCGAGAGACATATCACGGCGGCGATTTTGAATGAGTCCCAAATCATCTGGATTCGTCAGGTATCCCACCTCCATATATAACGAGGGGCAGGCTAATTGACGGGTAAACGAGAGGCTGCCAGTGCCGGTATTCGTATCAGGCCGCGCCCCGCGACTAGGGAGTTGAGGCAGCCGCCGCAAGAGGGCCAAAAGCAGCAATTCAGCATGGGACTTGCGAACCTCATTGTTGGCGATGTAGAAGACGCTGGCTCCTCGCGCCCCCGGACTACTCGCGGCCCCGCCGTGGAGTTCAAGCGCGACGTCAGTAGGCTGGCAGCGGGTGTTAATCCAATTGAGGGTTTGCGTGTTACTCAGATCGTCAGGCACGGCCAATACTTCAAAGCCTCGCGATCGCAGTTCTGGCACCACTAAATCTCGAATCCGAATCATTTCGGTGGCTTCGGTGGTATTGGAAACGACAGCTCCATAATCCAACGAGCCATCTTCATAGCCACCATGTCCCGCAGAGATAAATATCTTTCCCATAGCCGATGCCCAATGCGCTCAGAGACAGTTGAGTCCTCCGAAAGGATACCTTCAAAGTCAAAAGGTGAGACACATCTTGCTGCAAAGTATTGCGATTTTCCCGGCGCTGCCATCATTCAGCGGTCAAATCCTGACAGCGAGAGCACCGCCCCTAATATCTTGAGTGAATGCGGGCGCAACAATGCCCATTCCCAAGGTCTCTGGAATTACTGAATTTAATTAATGACGCGCCTAGACATCGGGTGTAGTGGTTGCAGGTACCCCGGTTTCACCAAACTTGAACCGCATTGCCGATCGCAACGGCAAGGAGAGTGTACTTCATTCAAGGCTTAACGGATTGGGCACAGCCGCAGATACATTCACCCAGACAAGGATTGCTCTAAATATCAACTCAATTCAAAAAACATGTAGCGTATGTAGTATTTGTAGTATATAGTGGATCAATTCATATCGAACTCATGGTTGCATCATGGCTAAGTTCGCAGACGTTATTAAATACTACAAAAACTACAGGGCGATCGCGGTCTTTAGTATTGCCGCTAGCAGCCTCTTTGAGCTGCTAGATCTGGTAGTCCCCTACGCGATCGGTCAGTTGCTCAACCTGCTGTCTGACCAACCGGTTGACCGACTCGCCCAAGGATTGGCTGGTGGGGTCGCAGCCCTGGCAGGAATCGAGGTGACGCGATCGCTGACCCTTGGCCTGCTGCTGGGAATGATTTTCCTCGTGACGGTGGTGCGATCGCCGATTGAGCCTTGGTTGGGCGTCTGGTTTCACTGGGATATCGCCCTCAAAGCGCGCCGCGACCACTCTGTGGAAGTCGTGAAGAAGCTACTCAGCTTGCCCCTCGGCTTTTACGACGAAAACAACCCCGGACGCATTGCCGGGCGTGTGGCACGCGGTTTGTCGAACCATACCTGGACCTATCCTGAAATTGCCGGGCAGCTCTTTCCGAAGCTGGTGCGGGTGGCAGGCATCTTTTGCGTTATCGCTGTCATTGACTGGCGCATCGCCGGACTGTTTGCCCTCTCCTTTATCTTGATCTTGGCGTACAGCATGCGCGATTTGGTCCGGCTGAATCGCAAAGAGCAGGCCCTCGATAAGTACATGGAGACGACCGAGAGCCGCACCTCGGAAATCGTCACCAACATCAAAACCGTCAAAGCCTTTGCCACTGAGCATGACGAACTCGCCCGTCAGCGCCAGCGATTAAGCCGAGAGCTCAAAGTGGTGGATCAGATCATTCACAAGGGTTATGTGGTGCTGATGACCTGGCAGGAACTGTTCATTCAGACCTGTGTGTTTGGCGTTCTGGTGCTGACCCTGGCGGCCACCCTACGGGGTCAAATTTCTCTAGGACACTTTGTCACCACGTTGACGGTTTCGAGCATGGCCTACGCCGAGTTGGAGCCCATCAGCAACCTGGCGGAAATCTTTGCCCGTCGCTATGCTTCGATGCTGCGCTTTCACGAGTTTTTGCAGCAGCCGGTCGGCATTGAAGCGGCCAGCATTGCCGGACATCCCGAAGCAGTGACCCGCTATCAGTTCACCGGCAAGGTGCATTTTGAGCATCTAACCTTTGGCTACGATCGCGATCGCGCCGTCCTACGGAACGTTGATTTGCTGATTCAGCCAAAGCAGACTGTAGCGCTGGTGGGTCGCTCTGGTTCTAGTAAGTCCACATTGGAAGCTGCTGTTCCGCTATTTTGAGCCGCAGCAGGGTCGCATCCTGATCGATGGGGAA
>CAZLYS010000186.1:0-7765 GCA_964563415.1 uncultured Halomicronema sp. | reverse complement strand
TACGGCAACCATTGGCAACCTCAGTGGCGAGGCAGCTGACACCACAGGTCAACTGCCAGGTATAACCACGCGGCGTGACGCACATGGAATGGCACGAACTCTGTCAGGCGGTTACGTGCATACAGTCGATCGCATCCAGAACAATGTTGAGGTCTTTGATACGGCAACCCTGACTCGTACGACCTATGATTTGACCTCTGCTGATGGTCAGGGAAATGGGCTGGGGGCTTGTGCGGCGACTTCTGTTGTCGATGATGAGGCTTTACCAGGTAACGATCCGGCCCCAGATTTGCTCGAAGCGACACCTGACGGCAAGTATTTAGTGGTTGCCTTACGGGGGCCTGTACCAGTTTCGGTCACCCACGCGGCTCAAGGTAGTTGTCCAGGGGTTGGCATTATTGAACTGTTAGAGGATGGTGCCTATGGACGACTAGCCGGGGTTTTACGAACGACTAATACAGTTGATAATGCATCTGTGAGTGCCCCTGGTGGCCATGACTACACTGGCACGGAGCACAGTGATATTCACGGGGCTGCTGTGCGTCGCAAGTAAGCGTAGTCATCAAGGTTTACTTCCGAGTAAAAGAGGTGAACCTTGATGTTTTTATTGGCTGGCCTGTTGGCGGATCAGCTTTTGCACGCTGATGAGGGCACGGTTAAGCTCTGGGCCCTTATAGGTGGGGTTTTTGAGATAGGCGGCTTGCTCTTGCTCTAGCATCAGCACATCTTGGGCTACGAGTCCGTTGAGCAAGCCCTTAGCCGCGTCAAACAAACTATTTTTGACAAAGCGGCGAAAGGCCATCGGCAACTTGTGGAGGCGATGAAAGGCCTGCAACGAGGTGAAATGGATTAAGTAGGCGCGAGTGTGGGTAGGGCTCACGGGGCAGAAGAGACAGCAAATTTTGAAGTCTTGGCCCAAGGTGGATACCCAATGGGGGTAGATGTAGCTGACGCGCAACTCTTCGGGATGCAGTTGACGCAAGGCAGGAAAGAAAAGTTGCGAAACGGACCAGATTTTGTCGATGCGGTAGTAGCTTTGAGCGTTATAGAGCACATCAACGCGCTGGTCATTGACCTCTAAGTTAGCCAGGACAGGATCGGCCCAGGCCTGCAAGTCGTCATGGAGACGTCCGTGATACATGTCCATCAAATTTTCGATGAGGAAGGAATAGTGGGCTTCTACATCAATCACAGCGACACTAGCGATGTAATTAATGTGATCCCACTCTGGTAGCCCCAGCGGTTGAATGTTATGGGTAGCCAGCTTGTCGCGATCGCCCAGAAACAACCACACAAAGCCATCCAAGTCCTGCACTGGATAGATTTTGAGTTTACAACTGGGCAGCTTTTGGTCTTCGGCTAGATAAGGCACATGGGTACAGGCCCCAGCGGCGTCAAAGCGCCAACCGTGATAAATGCACTCCAGTTGACCATTCGCGACTTCTCCCTCACTGAGCTTGACCTGTCGATGGGGGCAGCGATCTTCCAGCGCTTGAATATCGCCTTCAGCATCACGAAACAGCACGATCGCCTCTCCCCACAACACGACGCCATGAGGTTGATCGGTCACTTCGTCTGAGCGGGCAACAACATACCAATGATTCGGATTGATGCCGAGCGATCGCACGTCTGAACGACCAATCGGTGTCGTTGTCAGGTCAGCACTAGATTGAGAGGGCAAAGCAACCATGCAGTACAGAACTCCTCAAAACAGATGTCAGGGGGCAGAGATATCAATTTTGGATGATTCAGAGAACATCGCTCAATGCCCCCTTACCGCTGCCTAATCCAGGGGTATGCACACTCAGTATTATGGGATGTCTCTCTGATTGAGAGGGATTGGGGGAATCTTTTTAGCTTCTAAAGCGGATCGCTCAACGCGTTCTATAACTGTTGAGCCTTGAGGGCAAATCCTAGCCGTTAAATCTTGAGCACGCCCTCCGGATTCACAGACAGGATGGGACGGCGCTGAGCCCCCTCTTGCTGCAGGAGAGCATTCGCCGCGAGTAATCCACTACTCACCGCCCGCTCCATCAGACCACAGGGGAAGGGCATCTTGACCCAGTCACCCGCGAACAACAGGTTCGGTACAGCAGTAGTGGTTTCGGGGCGGTCATCATAGCTGCCGGGGGGAAAGCCCGCAAAGTTTTTCTGGTTCACCAGTTGCTTGTGTAATAGCGTGGCATCCTTTAGGGTCGGAACGATCTCAAACAGCTCTGATTGGAAGGTGTCGAGCAGCGCCTGCTGAGTGGGAAATTCCTTCTCTTTATAGCAGTAAGCATGCAGCTCAACGACACTGCCGCCAGTGCGCTCGGCCCAATCGATGTAATCTTCCTGAATGCGGTGGTAGAGGGTAATACTGTCAGTCAAGCGATAGCCCGATAGTGATGTAAACCAGCTATGTTCCCAGTCAAAGTCGCGATCGAACCAAAAACGTCCGACAGCAAAAGGATCGGCCACCTGCAACTGATCTACCTGATAGGCCACAGTCGGTTCAACCTGCCCTGCGGATAAGGACATGAGATGTTTGATACCAGGGATGTCAGCCGCCAGCACAAAATAGTCGGCATCCAGGGTCTCAGCAGTGGCACCGCCAGACTCAGGTGCTTGAGCCAAGAGCTGAATTTGGTCGCCCTGGCGATCTACCACTCGATAGCGCGTCAGATTTTCACGGGCGGGGCCACCCAACACCTCACCGTCATCGGCATACACAGCACCATGACAGGGACATGCATAGCCGCCATCCACACTTGCCTGTACCGTCTTTTGCACCGTGCAGCCTTGGTGAGTACACGTGAGAGACAGGGCCTCGTCGGTACCGGGTTGATGGCTAAAGACGCGATCGCCCGCGCCAAAATACTCCATGTCATCAGTGCTTAGTAGGGGGTTGCGATCAACCCAAAACGGCACCGGATTAGCTGCCACCGAGCCCTGGTGATAGGTGACCTGACTGATTTTTTGGTCTTGCCAATCAAGCTGATTCACCGTTGCGCCCGTAATAACTTGGCCACCGTTGGTTTGAATCGCCTCCACGATCGGATCGACGAGACTGCGCCCCATGTCTTGACAGGTGCCGTTAAACGCTAGTCCTTCCGGATTACCAAAAAAATAGAAATGGAAGAACTGCATCAGCTCTCCTGCACTCATGACATCCGGCGCATTCAGACTAGACTTGGCAAAGGGTAAGAAATAGAGATCATAGAGTCCCTGAGGAAAATCCTCTTGCACCCATTCCGCGACAGACATTTGGTCAAGGCGATTGAAACTTTGGGGTGCCCGGAAACCCGTAATTTCCCGAAAGACTTCTAAATGCTTCAGCTTCGCCAGGTTAATGCCCCATTTCAAACGATTAGGAGAATTGATCGCTAGATCAACAATGTTCCACGGGAAGGCAGAATGACTGGGCCGAAAGACTTCAGGCTGGTAGCCCTCTTTATAAACAACTGAGTAGTAATCTAAGGATTTGAAATTTTGGCGAATTTGGAGCTCTTCAACTAAGCCAAACAAGTTGTAATACTGCGGAAAAAACCCATGAAAGCCGTGCTCCATCATGAAGTGGTCATCACCCACTTGAATCGGCCAACTGGCAATTTTGCCCCCGAGCTGGGGCGATCGCTCTAATAGGGTGACTTGCACACCACGCTGACTAAGTTCATAGGCCGCCGCTAAGCCCGCCAACCCGCCTCCAATGACCACCGCCTTAAGCGCACGACGCGGCTGCCGAGGCAAAACCAGCGCATCTTGATAATGCACTGTCGGCTGCGGCTTGCTAAATCGAGAATAACCAACTCCAGCGGCTAAAGAACCAAAGCCAAATAATTTGAGAACACTACGACGGGAGAGCGCCTGTAGAGACGAAAGTTCCGGGAGTGAGGACATGTATTCCGCAATCGGTAAACAAAGGCGTGTTTCAATCAGCACCTAGGGACCATTACTGACGCGAGTCTGCCGTTTAGACAATGCGGAAGCCCACTTTAATAGGTTTACCCCAAGGTTTCTGAAAACACATGGGGTAAATCTTAACAATAGTCACCCAATTTTTGGAACGAACTTGGACAGTTTCACGGATCTTGGCCGATGATCCTTACTTATCACTCGTGAACGCACCATTTCGTCCCGCCCAGGATGAACTACGACTCACGATCAGTCAGGCGTTATTCCGCCACAAGCTGGCCCATTGATGATGGAATCAACTCTACAGCAGCGGGTTCGGCAGTTGCCGTAGAGTCGAGATCGCTAGAAACAGGCAAAGAGGCATCAGTGGGGTCTGCCCCTGGAACAGGCGGCGAGGGGAAGGCCTGAGTCTCGGGCTCAGCTGCATCATTCACCTCATCCGCTGCCAACGCGTCTACGGGTGTCGGCACGGCATTCCGCGCACTTGCAGACCCCAGAGTTTCAACTGTCAACACCTGAGGGGGAGTTGCATCCGGCGGATAAATGAGCTCAACAACGACCTCTTGTTGAGAGTTGGGAGGCAAGGTTAGCCGCAAAATAGGTTCACCTTCTTCACCCTGACGTTGCACAACATGGACATAGCGCGTCCGCTGTTGACCTTCTTCAGTTTCATACTGAACCCGCACAGTGCCCCGGAAAAAGATGCGATCAGCTGGATTCCGTAAAAATCGCAGCCCTTGCTTGAGGGTTTCGTCCTGCAGCGGGGTTTGGAGGCGAAGAGTAATGCGCTGCTGTCTATCAGTCTGGTTACGCAGCGGCATCCGCACCTTGTAATGGACCCCATAGTTACCGTGGGCGCGATAGGCCGTATCAGGATAACGGGCCAACATCGGGGCACTTTGAATCTGCTCCGTCCCAAAAGTGTTGTAATCAACCGTGCTAATGACGTAAGAAATCGCCTCACCAGGCGTTGGCACTGTCAAGAATTCAGCCGCTGAGTCATCCACCGCCTGCGCTTCCCACTGCGACCCGATGGCGACACCGGCGACGCGACCATAGAAAAAACGGCCATCGCCATTCCCTTTGGCATACTCCTCAGGATTCGTCGGCGGAATATCACGTGGCCCAGCCAACCGACCGTTGACCAGTAGACGTAACCATTCTTGCAAGGTAGGGGCGCGTTCTTCACCTTCTAGAGTGCGGGGTGCATACATCGCCAACGTGGCGGCATAGACCGGTCGATCGCTCTCTAGCTGCAGCAGCAGCGATCGACCATTACTCGGTAATGACCGACTATCTCCTGTCGGGATAATTGAAGCCACTGGAAACGCTCGAAAGTTCTCCGGTGCGCCTGGCAAGATTGACCCCGGCGGTAGCGTCGCATCCGCTGCGAACGGGAGGCGGCGGAGTGGAATCGGCGCATTAATTAACAGATAGCCTTGCTCTGGCGGAATCACAACCTGCCACGGCCACTGCGATTGGCGGCGCTCTTGCAACACATCCGCAACCGTCCGACTTCCTGGCCCCGAAAAGACAGAACCATCAGGATTAAATCGCAACGCTGGCAGGCTATGGAAGGGAGCTTCTTGACTGAGATAGCTAACGCCTTGGCCCACCTTCAACGTCACCGGTTCGGAATTGGGATTATAGATAATTCCACCCAAGAACATGGTCCGGCGATCGTCGGGCGTAACGCCCCGCGCAATATGATGCGCAAAAAAATCAAATCGCCCTTCAAACGCAAAGTCGAGATGCGCCTCCTCATGGGCCATCTGCTCACCGGGAAAGGTCGACAGCAAAATACCATCTTGCTGAATGAGCTCTGGACTGTTGCTGTTGAAGACAGGCACTTCGTTCAGTTGCCCCGGCAACGGCCGTACCTCGTGATACAGCGTGAATTCATCAGGAATACGAGGCAATGCCTGACCCTCGATCGTGGGCACAGCGGCCAATGGCTGAGCAGACACGGGTAAGGGTGAGGCGATGACAACAGCTGGAGCCAGCGAAAGCCATGCAAGTGCAGTAAACATAAGCGAGTCGTAACAGGACGTAAAATCACTCAACCGGCAGTTTTGAGGAACAGCAACTAATCTCAGCGACCCAATTGCAGGACCGGACTGACGGGCTGTGGTAGAAGCGGAAAAAGACTAATTAAATAGCGGTGCATAATCATTGGCGATCGCGATGCCAGTGTGTCGTTTTCAAGATGCCCTCAGCACCTAATCTAGATAGCGCCGACTAACAAAATATCATTCCGTCAGTCCCATTTACAGGTTGATGACGATATTCTGCCCAATTCAGGCGATTTTGCAGACATTCAGCAGCCCGCCATCGCCAGAATATACACCGCTTCCTCCCCAAATACCGCATCTTTTTGAAGGAATTCTGCGTGCGAGGCATTACACTACTAAATAGCTATATATTCATCAAAGTCGAGGTTATGTCGTGCTTCAATCTTTGATTTTTCGGCAGCTCTTTGATCTGTCCTCTTCTACATATACCTACTTACTGGCAGACCCTCAGAGCCAGACAGCCGTCCTAATTGACCCGGTATTTGAGCAACACGATCGCGATCGCGCGCTCATCGAAGAGCTGAATCTCACTCTGCTGTACACGTTAGACACCCACTGTCATGCTGATCACGTGACGGGGGCTTGGCGACTGCAGCAAACCCTTGGCTCAAAAATCGCCATCTCTGGTCGCTATGGTGACATGATCCATGGTGCTGATCAGCTGCTTGATGATGGCGACATCATTCAATTTGGCGCGCGATCGCTTGCGGTGCGTGCCACGCCAGGACATACCGACGGCTGTGTGACTTATGTTTTGGATGATCGGTCCATGGCCTTTACGGGTGACTGCCTTTTGATTCGAGGGGCAGGCCGGTGCGACTTTCAACAGGGCAACGCCGCAGTCATGTATCACTCCATCAAAACGCAAATTTTCACCCTGCCAGACAATTGCATCGTCTATCCCGGTCATGACTACAGTGGCCGCACCGCTTCCACCATTGGCGAAGAAAAGCAATACAACTCACGCATTGGCGGGCAAGCCACGGAAAAAGATTTCGTAGGCTATATGGAGAATTTGGGTCTGCCCCACCCGCAGAAAATTGATGTTGCGATTCCTGGCAATTGCCGCTGTGGTCGACCAGAAGACAGCCAGTTACCAGGCACCATTGCTTGGGCTCCAGTGCGTCAGACCTATGGCGGCTTACGAGAAATTGACCCGCAATGGGTAGCAGAGCATGTTTCAGAAGTGACCGTTATTGATGTCCGCGAGGCTGACGAATTTAACAATCGCTTGGGACACATCGCCGGTGCTCAACTCATCCCTTTAGGGACGCTGCGCGACGCCATCAATCAGATTCCCCCAGATAAACCTGTCGTGACTGTCTGCCATTCCGGCAGTCGCTCTGGTCAGGCCACAGTGATTCTCCGCAAGGCGGGAATTGACCACACCGCAAATCTACGAGGCGGTATGTTGGCCTGGAACCACACGGGTTTGCCGGTAGCAGCCACGGGGATATAAGCATGATGCAGGAGCAGTGACAAGGCATTCTACAGGGATGCAGCCACGAACCGACCTCGCCTATATTCAGTCATCAACAGTAGAAGGAGAAGAGCCTGGAAGCCCAGAGGATGAATTCGGCACTCTGGACCCGCTGCTACGCTCTGCTGTTGGCGGTAACGCTTGCCCCCGCTTCTATGGGATGATCAGAGGATAAGCCTACAGTGGATGCGATCGCTGACTGGAGTTGAGTAATCTGTGAATCTGACGGTGCCATCAGCGCTCCCATTGCCTGACGGCAAAACAGTTCATGTCTGGCAATTACAATGTTCCGCGACTCAAGCAGTGCGATCGCACTGGC
>CAZLYS010000185.1:0-7770 GCA_964563415.1 uncultured Halomicronema sp. | reverse complement strand
GGTGATGGGTTCTGCAGTCAGCGATTTGAGGGTTGTTGACGAGGAGGTCATGACAGATCAGAGAGCAACTGCCTTTAATTTAGCGGTTGCGCAGTCGCTTGATCCCAATTCTCTAAATTGCAATGATAACTGTCTCCCTGGCTCCCCTGCCCCTAGCCACGGCATCAAGCCCTGTAACTCTTTTTATGAGAATAAGTATTACTCTGATTCTGGATCTGGCAGAACGAGACTACTCGTTTCTTGGTCCCAAGTGCGATAGTGCTGCCGCCAATCGTTGAGCAGATCGAGGGTCCAAATCCAGCTGAAGGCATCTTCAGGCGCATCGGTGACCAGACTCAGCTTTTGCGGGGCCATCCAGTCCAATTCGTCGATTTCTTGTAGTCGCAAAAAGTATTCTTGAGCGATCGCGCGTTCTACATCGGCCTCTCCAGCCAAAATGGTTTGATCTGCCTCACTGGCACTGCTGAGACCCGAGTCTTCTTCCAGTCCTGCGAGGTTCATGTTGCCCAGGCGACTGTGAACCATGATCAGTCCTGCATAGGCATGCAGGATGTCCGGATCAGCCGGGACATTGCCCGCCGGGTTCGGCTGTCGCTCGCGCTGGGCGTCATGCAGCGTCAGCGCCGCTTCCCAATTCGCGATCGCATCATTCCAGTCGCCCTCCTGATAGGCGGCAAAGCCCCGAGCAATGCGCCCTGCTAACAAAGTGTCATCGGTTTGTTGCCAGGCGCGACGAGCTTGCCCAATAAACTCGCGCTGGTTAAAGCGGCTATCAAAATCTTGTTGTTCAGACGCAATGAGTTTGGCCTCTTGCCAGGCAATGCGCCCTTGGATGAACAGTAAATCAGACTGAGTTGCATCATTCACCCAGGGCCAAATCGCGTCGCTGACTTCGCTGTGGGTGGCTTTACCCGTAAGCGCCTGATCCAGTGCGAGGTTAAAGTCTTCGCGGGCATCGGCATAGCGATCTCCCCTAATCGCATCTTCTGCTTGACGAATCAAGGTATCGACAGCAGGTGAGGCCGGTTGTGGTTCTGAGGGGGTAACGGTCAAGTCTTCAGCTGAGACCACTGAGCCGTTGCCTTGAGCCGTAGGATTCGGATTTGTCGCGTCATTCCCTGCCCATCGCAAGGCGACTAAACTGAGGCCCATCATTCCCACAACGCCAATGAGTCCCAACGCAAACCAGACCAGCAGCGGTTTTTCGGGCTGTCGGGACGTTCTACCCGACTCCTTCTTAATGGACGACTGTCGCTTCGCCGCCGTATCGGCAAGGTTCTGATTGGGGGATGATGTCGTTGGGGCGGCGGGGGGGGCGAGAGTTCCCTCTGGAGAAGGGACTTCTGGGAGGGTATCGTAGATGGCCATCCCCACCCGTTGGGCACCCTCATCAACGAGCACCTCTTCCGTATCGGCGGGCATGGGCGACTCGTCTGTTGGGGCTGACTGGTGTGAGAGCTTTTGCACGTAAGAGGCGAGCAGTTCATCATCATCGGCCTCCGGCAAGTCTGTCGTCTCTAGTTGACTCAATAAGGTCGTTGCCGAGCCTGCCCCAATGGGAATATCGGGTAGCGGGGGCAGAGCATCTTCAGAGGCTGCCGGGGGCAGCACCGTCACAACCGGCGGACTCGCCACTGGAGGGTCTGACACTGGGGCGGTTTCTGGCACCGTATCGATGTCATCTTGAGGTATGACCGGTGGTGCCGTTTCAGGCGTGGCGAGCACATCAGGATTGAGTTCGGCATCCGTTTCGCGATCTCGCCGGGTCAAATACCCATCAAACTCAGGGTGCAAATATAAAATCGGCAAGGCCCAATAGTGCTGATCTGATCCGAAACTGGCGATCAATCCCTGACGGGTACGACTCAGGCTGACGTCGATGGGAAAGCCCTGCCGCAGATTTTGATAGAAAAGTTGGGTAAAGGCGATCGCCACCGTATCAGGAATGCGTTCGGCCATTGCGATCACACTCGGCACCCCCCGATTGACCAACGCCTGCACAAGATTTTGCTGGCGCCAGTCCATATCCGCGTCATCCCCCGCTGTATGACCGCTACGGCAAGAGTTGAAAACCGTGAGTGCAACATGGTTATTGACCAACAAGCCTGCCAGATCATCGCCCGATAGCCGCTCCGTCAGACCTGTCTGACGGTTCACTAGCGATAAGTCGCCTCCATTACTGCCAAAGTCGCTATGTCCGGCATAGTGCAGTACTTGATAGTGGCCATGCTCTAACTTTTGTGCGAGTTGACTCCGATCCGGCTGCTCCAAAATATCAATTTGAATGGTCGACGGTTGCGGCGTCGGGGCGGCCAAAATTTCTTGAATATGTCGTACTTCTTGTAAGAGCTTGAGATGATCTTGATCTTGAGGGCTGGCAATCACCATCAGCACGCGAATCGTCTCATCCACCCCAGAGAGGGCGGGCAATTCAGCAGTGTGCGTCACCAGCAGATTCGCGGCATAGCGGGCAAAGGTTTGGTTGCCTCGAGTGGTGATGGGTTGCTGCTCATGGCGCAGAACTTCCCAGGGTAAGCGCTGTAGGCGACTATCTTTCAGACCTAGGCGGAGGCGCAAAATTTCGTTGCGGTTTTGCGCGATGCCTTGAGCCCGCAGCCAACTCTCGCGAATTGCTTCATCTTGAAATAGCGCTCTATACAGGGCTTGACCAAGCTCATGCAGCCCTGAGGAACGATCGCTTAAATCGACCTGACCCTGCAACAACCCCAACACCGGATCATCCATTGCGGGCTGTGCCATTTGGAGCCACTCTTCCACTGGCCACTCAACCTGCGCCTGTGCTACGGGCACCCCAGCAGCCGTATCTTCTGTACGAATCAGATAGCGATCGCTGCCCAGGGCAGTAATGGATAGATGAAATTCTTGAGTCACGACAGGCTGAGGCTTGGGTAAACGGCGATAGCTTAAGGAGTACCCACATTAGACAGGCACTCACACCTTCCTTCAGGTTAGATCACAGATTTGTTGATGAGTTCCCACTGGTGGACAGATGAGCCGGGTGGATGACGCTGGGAGTTCAAAGTTCAGAATGCCACAGGCAAACTGCATTCCCTTACTTTCATGACTATCCTTGTAAGCACATTCCCCTCTAGCAGCTCAGTCTTATCTTTCAGATCATGACATTGGTAGCTGCTCACAAAAGAGACGAATTTCCCGCAGTACTAGAGGCGAAATTTCGTGCCCCATGTCGTATTCCTGATAGGTTAAATCGACCGATTGGGATTTTAGAACGTCGCGGGATTGGTGGGCTCTCGTGATGGGTACTACCGGGTCTTGACGTCCATGAACCATCAACACCGACCCCAAGTCAGCATGGGGCGCAGGCGTACTGTGCAAATAACCACTGAGAATTAAAGCTCCTGCCAGTGGTAGCTGCAGCGCCACATCCAGCGTCATTGCCCCGCCCTGCGAAAACCCCGCGATCGCGGTGCGCTCTGGCGGGATGCCTGTCTCATCCGCAACTTGGGCCAACCACTGTCGTAAAAGTTGGCGGCTCTCTTGCAGGTCTGCCTGTTGCCCAACGTCGTGGTCGCTCTGGAAGTCATATCCCATCGGGAAGCCATACCACATTCGGCCTCCCGGTGCGTGGGGATGTGGAAACGGCCCATCGGGAAACAGCATCTTAAAGCCTTTCAGCGGCATGTAATCAGCGATCGCCGCCAAATCTGCCGCATTTGCCCCCCAGCCATGCAGCCCAATCAGCAGCTTATCTGCGGATTCATCCGTTTCTTTTGCGATCGCCGACAACACCATTGAGTCATTCCTGATGGGATATCGCAGATGATTGTAGCGCTATGGGGAAGGTAGAAAATTAAGAGAAAGGAACCGACTCCCGGCTCTCTTACCGCTCCCCGGTATATTTAATTGTGCACAGAGAAAGGGGGTAGGGCCATGTCGCGGCTAGCGTTGCTGAGCGTTTCAGATAAAACCGGATTAGTCGAGTTGGCCAAAGCACTAGTCGAGTCCTTTGACTTCGAGATTGTCAGCAGCGGCGGTACCGCGAAAGCGATCGCAGCCGCTGGTTTACCCGTGACCAAAGTGTCTGACTACACCGGCTCACCTGAAATCCTGGGAGGGCGTGTTAAGACGCTGCACCCTCGGATCCACGGCGGCATTTTGGGGCGTCCCGCGCTGCCCAGCGATGCAGAAGATATGGCCGCCAACAATATTCGGGCCTTTGATTTAGTCGCCGTTAACCTTTACCCCTTTGAGCAAACGATCGCCAAGCCCGATGTCACTCTGCCGGAAGCGATTGAGCAAATTGATATCGGTGGCCCTACTCTAATCCGGGCAGCTGCTAAAAATCACGCTTTCGTTACGGTGCTCTGCAATCCCGAGCAGTACCCCCTTTATCTGCAGCAGATGACTGACCATGAAGGTGAGGTCACACCGGGTTTTCAGCAAGACTGTGCTCGCCAAGCCTTTTGGCACACGGCAACTTATGACCAGGCGATCGCCCATTACCTCTCAGCTGCTGACGCCGAGGCCGAAATCGATACGGCGACAGAACTCCCTCAAAGGTGGACGTTAAGCGGCATTCAACGGCAGCAGTTGCGCTATGGAGAAAATCCTCATCAGCCCGCCACCTGGTACCAAACTGGAAATGTGGTCTCCGGTTGGGCCGCTGCTGACTTGGTGCAGGGCAAACCCTTAAGTTACAACAACTTGGTGGATCTAGAAGCCGCGCGACGCATTATTGCAGAATTTCCCCCGCAAGTCCCTGCAGCTGCCGTGCTCAAACATACGAATCCTTGCGGGGCTGCCCAAGGTGAATCCCTCGCAGAAGCCTATCAGAAGGCGTTTGACGCTGATTCCGTCTCCGCGTTTGGCGGTATCGTCGCGTTGAATCGACCGATTGATAGCGACACGGCTACCGCTATGACCCAAACCTTCTTGGAGTGCATCGTGGCACCAGAGTGTGATGACGAGGCGAAGGAGGTTCTCGCGAAGAAGGGTAATTTACGGGTTTTGCTGCTAGCGGATCTCTTGAGTGGTCCAGCTCAGGCCCCGCGAGCGATCGCCGGGGGCTTCCTAGTTCAGGAAACTGACAATATCGAAGATGATCCTTCTGGGTGGGAAATTGTCACTGAGCAAAAACCCGACGCCGACACCCTTGAAGAACTGCTTTTTGCTTGGCGTTTGGTGAAGCATGTTAAATCCAACGCGATTTTGGTTACCAACAACCGCACAACCCTGGGTGTTGGTGCCGGACAAATGAATCGGGTGGGTGCGGCCAAAATCGCCCTAGAGCAAGCCGGTGAGAATGCCCAAGGTGCTATACTCGCCAGCGACGGTTTCTTCCCGTTTGATGATTCTGTGCGCACGGCGGCGGCTGCCGGTATTCGGGCGATCGTGCAACCCGGTGGCAGCAAACGCGATGCCGACTCTATTAAAGCCGCCAACGAACTTGGCCTCGTGATGGCCATGACTGGCATCCGTCACTTTTTGCATTAAGGGGTAGCCAGCTCGACCATGACATAGCCTGCTGCTTCCAAGCGAATCATTTGACTGCGCATTGTCTCAAACGCTTGATTGGTAGTCATGGATTCTAGGGTGATGGGGTCAACTGGATGAATAGTGAGCCAGCGATCGCACAACTCAGCCAATCTCAAGGGTTTTTCGATGAGTGGATATAGGCAACTCGCCACACGGCTATCCAGTTTGAACGGTTGACCATCAATAGGCAAATGTTGATCTAGTGCAAACACTGCAGAACGTCTCGTTTCAGTTGCCAAAATCGACTTGAATTCCTGGGTCTGCAACTGTGGATGCAGATGTATTGCTGCTGTTTGCCATTGCGGTACAGTCCAATCCTCAAGGGCGGGGCGCGACGTCACACTCTGTCCAGAATGCCCGCAATATAAATCTAATAAGCGATGAACCGGATGCAGTAACTCATAAATGTATAACTGTTCTTCCAAGCTCATCTCCGCTAAACCCAAGGCCACCGAAATGGGTAAATCTTCAATGTGCTTGAACAACTTTTCCAGATTCCACTCTCGCCAGTTCACCATGCTGATAAACGCCAGCTCTGCCTGCTGGAGCAGTTCTGAGAACGTTTTCATGGTGTAACCTTTGTCGTTCCGTAGCAAAAAATTTGCCATGACCCTTTCGGGATCAGTTTTAAGTTCTGGATTCCGGTTCCACAATGTTTGCTTAGTCAGCACCCAATCTTGGAGGGCGCTCATGGTTTGCCGAACAAGCTCAATTTCTTCAAGGGTGATCGCGTCTTCCCAACTACTCAATTGCTGAAACAATGCCTGCGCCCGGTAACAATCTGCTCGTTGAAACGCACTATGTAAGTTCGCACGTATGATGCCTTCAGGCTTCAACACCGTCCGCAGAGTACTGAGTCCTGCGAGTGGATCAGGTAACAGATACAACGTCTCGTCGCAGTTGATGTAATCAAAGGTGTACGGCAAACTCGGCAGTGCTTCAACCGGTAGGCAATAAAATTCGATGGGGTTGCGAATACCATGGTATTCAACCCGCTGTTGAGCGAGTTCTATGGATTTGGGGGATATATCAATGCCCACAATGTGGGCACCAGGATTCGCTGCTGCTAGTGCCATGGCTTTGAACCCAGACCCACAACCAGCGTCTAAGATCCACTTGCCAGCGGGGTCGATCACACGGCGATCGCGCAAATAGTAAGGAATGACGCAGCTATGGGGTGCGAGATAGGCTGGATGGTTCCCTGGTTTTTGTTCAAGGGGCACATTGGGATAAGGCAAATGATCAAACTGGGGACGATTCTTGGCCTGCTGATCAGCGTCTTGAGTCACGTGTTCACTTTCCTCTGTCGAGAGAGTTGATGGCTATTCTGCACTAGGGGTGTAAGGGCGTACCGAATATCCGCCCCCGTCTCGTGGCACTACTTCGTAGCCCAAATCGGCAATATTTTGAATCACAATTGCTTGAGTCCGCTCATCATCGACATTGCCCAAAATCTGTAGCCATGCATTGACTCTGAGGCGGGGGTTATCAGGCTCCGTCGCCAAAAACTCTGCTGTCTCTTGTAGCGATTGCTGAGCAGCTTCGGCTCTTGGGTCGGGAGATTGGGCCGCCCATTCGGCAGCGGTTGCATGGGATTGACTCGCTGCTTCAAAATCCCCCAAAAATAGCATTTCATCAATCCCCTTGCCACGCCAGATAAAAAACGACTCTGGAGGAAATTGTGGTGTCAGTGATTCTAACCCCCTTGCCTGCAATTCGACGGATCGCTCGGGTTGAGCAGCATACAAGGTCAGACTCGTAGATAAAAAGATGTAAGGAGGGTCGTAGGTATAGGGATCGCGATCAATCACAACGTCGAAAAAATCGCCGCTCAGGCCATAGCCCGTGATGTCACGATGATCCCAGTTGCCAAAATATTGCAGGAATTGCAAAAAAGCCCAGTCGGCAACTAGATTGCGAAATCCTAGATCAGGTAGGTATTTCAACAACTGCACCTGCGATTGGAAACGACTCTCTTGCAGGTTGGCTTGCGTTACCAGGGCTTCGCCTTCTGCCTCAAAGAGTTGTTTGCGGTGCGTCGCCTGTAGAGCCACTATGCTGGCCAGCAGAACGACAAAACATAGGCTGTAATAGCCCCAAGCACGCATTGACTTAGTAAGGGACATGGTTAAACATTACCGAACGAATCAGCCTTACATCGCAACTTCTAAAGGTTTGTGCTCTATGGTCGCACAAAACCGATTGCTGGAGTCGGGTTACCCTGATCCAGTGCAGAACGACAGACATAGAAGA
>CAZLYS010000184.1:0-7784 GCA_964563415.1 uncultured Halomicronema sp. | reverse complement strand
AGTATCTGTCGACTGCGGCCCGGCATCTCAGGGCTGAGCGAGCGCATTCGGGTCTATAGTCTACTCGGGCAGTTTGTCGAACACAGTCGCATTTTGTACTGCCAAAACAGCGATACCCCAGAAGCCTGGATCGGCACTGCCGATTGGACCCCGCGCGGCCTCAACGAACGGATCGAAGTGATGGTGCCCCTGCCCACACCGGCCCTCGTGGCAGACATTCACGCACTGCTGCAAACTCTCCTGGCAGACACCCAAAATAGTTGGCAACTACACCCCAATGGTCAATATATTCCGCGTCGAACTCCTCCTGACGCCGTAGCTCAGTCGGCTCAACAGATATTTCAGACGCGATCGCAAGCCACACCCCACACCTAGCCCATGGCAACTCCAATCATTGAGCCCTCGTGGGCCTCTGCCGTCCTGTCATGCCATTCGTGATCCCCAAGACGTCACTGGTGCGAAGAACTTGTTACGATCCTCACAAGCTCATTAACCAACATCCCTGGCCGCAGATCGCGATCACGCAGATGCATGCCTGGGCAACCCTGACTATGACCTCATCAAATAACAACTGGAACCCACTTAGGTTAGTCGATACATTGACCTTTTTTGGAGAAGTCCCGCTGGTTGGAAATGTTCGCTGGTTACAACAAATGTTTGGTGCCACCTCTAATCCTGAAGCCCCTGAATCAACGGCCATGCGTCCTCATCGAGAGGTGATCTTACTCGCTGGAGCAGGGCCAGAAGCCGATGCGTTGACCGATCTCTTGCATCATCACGGCCGGGAGGTGCGATCGCAGCTCTTGCCCAATGATTCTCCTTTACCCGAAGCAGATTCAAACCGCATTGTGAATGCTCAAGCGGTCATCTGGCAGGGCGTGCCCCACGACGAAGATTGCTTGAGTGCGCAGCTGGCGGACCTCCAATCCTTACCGGTGAGTGAGGAGTACCCCCTATTTGACTTTCGCATCAGCGACACCGAAGGGCTGCGAGAAGTCTGGGGCGCTGTGGATGATGTGGTGATGGGTGGTGCTAGCGCCAGTGGCCTGAGTTTGCTCCCGGGCTTTGCTCGCTTTACGGGGAATGTGTCTACCGCCAACTCGGGCGGTTTTGCCAGTGTCCGCACCCGCAACTTTGAGCCAGCCTTCAATCTCCAGGGCTGGCAGGGCGTTCGTCTAGTGATGCGGGGCGATGGCCAGCGCTATAAAGTCATTCTGCGTCACAGCAATAGCTGGGATAGTCGAGCCTATTGCCATTCTGTCGATACCGAACCCGACCAGTGGATCGTCGTGGATATTCCCTTTTCAATTTTTGTCGCCACCTTTCGCGCGAAAACTCAGCCGACCGCTCCTCGGCTCGACCCCACGTCGATTTGTTCCTTCCAATTGATGCTGAGCAAATTTGAATACGACGGTGACAAAAATCCTCATTTTCATCCCGGCTCTTTTGCGCTGGACATGCGATCGCTCAGTGTGTATCGACCATCAGCGGCACCTAAGTTAGTGGCGATCGCCGATTCACCCGAACAAGCCGCCACCTACACTGACATGCTGGCCTCAAGCGGTGTCTCCCATCAAATCCTGATTAAAGACGAGACGGATTTTGCCATCCAATTAGCTAACGCCGTCCCTAGATGACTGTGAAACGACATTAATCCGAAATAAGGGATTCCAGCGATCTCCCGTTGAGAATTAGTACAAATGTTGCTACCTTGATACCACTTGATCTGGGGGAGCAAGTGGTGCAGGGATTTATTTGGGGACTCATCGGCGTCGGGATCGGGATGATGATCGCCAGCCTCTGGTGGCAAACTCGCATGCAAACAATTCGTGCCCAAGCTAAAGCGGATGTGGTGGCCGATCGCGCCAGCACCTACGAACGATTACAGCAGCAAGACCGACAAATCCAGGACTTGCAAGGCCGTATCCAAGAACGCGAACGGCAGTTAGATGCCCTGCAGCGCAATTGGCAACAAGAGGCCACCCACCGCGCTACCGCCGAAGCGCAACTACAGCAAGTTGCCCAGATCAAGCAGCAGCTCCAAGGACGAGAAACGCAACTACAGCAGTTGCAAAACCAATATGTCGCGGCGCGATCGCAGCTCTCAGAACTCCAGACTCGCCTGCAGCAGGAGCAAGCCCTATCTCAAGAAAAACAGGCCCTGCTTGATCAAGCCCAACAGCGTCTCACGGATACTTTCAAGGCCTTGTCTGCGGACGCGCTCCAACAAAACTCCCAATCTTTTATGCAATTGGCTGAAACCTTACTGGCCAAATTTCAGAGTCAGGCCCAAGGCGATTTGGGACAACGACAGGAGGCGATCGCTGCTCTCGTCAATCCGCTACATACCTCGCTACAACAGGTGAAATCTCACTTACAAGAATTGGAGACCGCCCGCACTGCCGCCTACAGCACCCTGACCGAACAGGTAAAATCCCTCGCGGTAGCGCAAACGCAACTACAAGGAGAAACGGCCAATTTGGTCAACGCTCTGCGATCACCTACCGTACGGGGTCGCTGGGGCGAAATTCAGCTTCAGCGCGTGGTGGAGATGGCGGGCATGGTAGAGTACTGCGACTTTTATCAGCAGGCATCCGTCGAGACCGAAACAGGCAAACTCCGCCCCGACATGGTGATTCAACTGCCCAACCAGCGCCACATCATTGTGGATTCTAAAGCACCGCTGCAGGCTTACTTAGAATCGTTAGAGGTGACTGAGTTAGCCCAAAAGTGCGATCGCCTGCAGCATCACGCCCGTCAAATTCGCACCCACCTCATTCAATTGGGCAGTAAAAGCTATTGGGACCAATTCCAAACCGCACCGGAATTTGTCGTGCTCTTTTTACCGGGGGAAACTTTCTTTAGTGCAGCGCTAGAGCAAGACCCTGGTCTGATCGAATTTGGCGTTGATCAGCGGGTTATTCTGGCAACTCCGACGACTCTTATTGCCCTGCTCAAAGCCGTTGCCTACGGTTGGCGGCAGGAAAAGCTCGCCGAAAATGCCCAACAAATCAGTAATTTGGGCAAGGAAATGTACGATCGCACCCACACTCTGATCAGCCACATGGCCAAACTCCGCCGGGGCCTCGACAGCAGCGTCGATGCCTTCAATAAAGTCGTGGGCTCACTAGAGTCGCGGGTGCTCGTCACTGCCCGCAAGTTCAAAGACCTGGGTGTTGCTGCCGGAGACGACTTAGAGTCGGTCGAACCGATGGACAAGGCACCGCGGTCATTCGCTGGCACGATACCCAGCACCTCAGAAGAGACTAACTCGCTCAATCACTAATGCCACTGCACTAGTTGGGAGGCCGCAAAAGTCGATAGGATGGCCTTGCTGGCGACGGCTGGAAGAAGTCGCTCACCTAGAGCCCCATTGGCACTATAGCCCGCGATATCGGTCAGTTACGCCTATGCTTTTCTCGAAATCCAGCGATTGCCCTCAATTCATCCTGTTGTTTCTGGATGGGGTAGGGCTGGGTGATCGTCACCCCGATAATCCGCTGGCAAACCCAGAGCATACGCCCTTTCTGAGTCGATTATTGGACAGCCCGCTGGTGAGCGACTTAGAGATTGACCAGTCCACGCTACTGGCAAAACCGATTGATGCTCGGTTGGGTGTGCCCGGTTTGCCCCAGAGCGCTACCGGCCAAACGACACTCTACACGGGCATCAATGCAGCCCAATTTCGAGGTCAGCATCAGTCTGGCTTTGCTAATGGTTCGCTGCGTCAGTTGATCGCCTCGCACAGTTTATTTCAGCAGGTGAGGGCACTGGGTGGCACCGCGACTCTGGCCAACCTGTACTCTCCGGCTTATTTCGAGGCGATCGCTCAACGCCGGATTCGCTATGCGGTAGGTACGTTGGTCAATCTCACCGCACAGTTACCGTTTCGCATGCAGAGCGAGTACAAACAGGGGC
The DNA here is from genome assembly GCA_964563415.1 of uncultured Halomicronema sp. Classification (GTDB taxonomy): domain Bacteria; phylum Cyanobacteriota; class Cyanobacteriia; order Phormidesmidales; family Phormidesmidaceae; genus Halomicronema. The sequence goes on along the minus strand of CAZLYS010000184.1, from coordinate 3,866 downwards.
AGGCCATCTTTTGGGACATCACTGGGGAGCTCGCCCACGCCCGTGAGACTGCTACGCTGCCCATTACCCCTAAGGAAGCTGGGCTAAGACTCGCCAGCCTGGGGGCGCGTCATACCTTCACTTTGTTTGAGTGTTTTTTAACGGACTATGCCGGGCATCGGCAGCATTGGGAGAACGCGATCGCGGTTATCCAACGGGTCGATCAATTTGTGGAAAGCGTTGTGGAAAACCTCGCCCCCAACGTCACCCTAGTCATCACCAGCGATCATGGCAACCTAGAAGACCTCTCCACTAAAAGCCATACATTGAATCCAGTCCCACTAATCGCGATCGGTCATCAGGCCAATCATTTCAATGCCGTCAAGGATTTAACAGAGATTGCCCCGACCATTATGAATACATTGAAATACAAGGGCTACCAAAAGATGTTCAAAATTAGTCATTGATGCCAACGTATATTGGGAGTTCTAATATATCCATCACAATCTTCAAAAAGTATCAGTCTTTTAGAAGGCTCATTCTCAGCCACTCTAAAAGACTGAAAGATCATAGTCAAGCAGCCATATCAAATAAGGTGTCTAAGTAAATTCGCGAAGTCGCCTGATCTCGCCTACCATTTTGCAGTAAAAAAAGAGAAATAGCCGCAGAAAAAACTCGATCCTGATCCCAGCCAGGATGAGTTTCCAGGAAATCAGTCAAGGATTTGTGCAGATCTTCAGGGATTTCAGAAATCAGGCTAATGCGATGATGCATTTTCACTCCTTAATACTATTGGCAGTTATGACAATGAAATGGTTATAAAGCGCCTAGAAAGCCATCACAATGAATCAGATTCACTGCGATAGAAATCCAAGGTAGATGCGCTATATGGTGCTAAAAAGCTCAACTCTTTGTTGATTCCGGCCAGGAAAACAAAGGAATGGCCACTTCTAATGTTTTAGGAAAGCCATGCGAAGGTCGACTATAGATGCGCTCTCAGCTGAGAACTATATTTTTAACTTTCTTTCGCTGGTCGCTACATTGTGCGCTAGCAGGGGGGCAGACTGTCAACAAAACATATGTATTGAAAGCACTTTTTTTTTATTTAAGATTTACCAAGTCAAGCGACTTTGGAACTTTTTTTCTAAAATTTTTGTTGGTCAACGCAGAGTTCATAACGGCATAGGGTTGTGGAAAACCGCATCAGCTTGGCCATGAAAATTTCGCCTCTTGCAAACGCAATCTGTGGAGAACCTGTGGAAAACCAGACATTTTTGGGGAAAAGAGAGTTTCACGGTGTGGAAAGACGACTTTAAGCGATTACTCGCTGATTTTCTTGCCCTGAATCTATCAAAAACCCCCTTAATGTAAAGTTTTGTGTCTGGCAACCAGACAATCCCATCATTCAGGAGCCAAAGCGGGATCCACGACTCTTCAGAAAGCTAAGTTTGCCAATCCTAGGTACTGAATTTCTTGAGGGGTAATGGCAAATCGACAGGGCAACACTTCGAGTCCGGCGGCGATCGCTTGCCGCAGCAATTCCCCATACTCTGGATCGGCTTCGTCGCCAGGGGCAAAGTCGATGCAGTCGCCACGATTGATGAAATAGAGCATGACCGAGCGTGCTTGCGGCAATAGGTGAGTCATTTCCCGCAGGTGTTTTTGTCCGCGAGTGGTGACGGTATCCGGAAACAGCGCCAGCGTCTCTTTAGCCCAAGTCGTATTTTTGACTTCTATATAAATGGGGCGATCGCCTTCCACCTCCAGCAAAAAGTCAATCCGACTTTTGCCGTCAGTGCCGTATTTCACCTCAGTGCGGATGTTGTTGTAATCCCCCAATTCTGGGAATAAGCGGGCTTCTAAAGCCGACTTGATCACGCGGTTAGGCAGCGCGGTGTTAGTGCCCACCCAGGTGGGTAGCGTATCGTGCACTTCTGAGAGCTCCCAGGTGTAGGCCAATTTGCGCTTAGGATTATCGCTGTGAGACACCATCACCTGCCCACCCACATGACAAACCCCGGTCATAGGGCCAGTATTCGGGCAGTGTGCTGTAATAACTTCCCCCGTATCTAATTCAATATCGGCCAAAAATCGCTTATACCGTTTCAGCAATTTCCCTGAGTAAAGCGGCGGGAAGGTGTAGAACCAGTCTTTTGTCATCAACGCCACTCTGTTACTCCCTCAATATTTTGTGAGCACACACTTTGCAACTACAGGATAAGTTGGTCGCCCATAAGTCTATTGAGTAACGCCAACTTTTTATAGAACGCTTAGCGGTTAGGTCGACATCGTGAATAAAGCACATGCTTACACCTGGCATCTGGGAGATTTACTGACAGGCGCTCTGGTTCCCCACAGCGGCGCATTTTAGTGAGTGGCTTTTGGTGAAGTTGGACCATTTAGGTGCAAGAAGCACTCGCAACTATTCTGCAAGCTCAAAGCGGTTTTGAGCCGTTTGACTATCACGGCTCCAGCGTTTACGACTCGTCGCTGCGCGACTACTCTATACGGCAACAAGAAGGTATCAGGAATGGCAGAGAGCCTGGAGACGTGATGAGTCAGCCAAATCACCTCTCCGTTGATTGTCGCTATGCATCTCACCGTGCTCAGGCAGTCTTTTCAACATACTGCCTGTCTTAGTTTGGCTGGACGCTGAGCCGACGGGTATCAATCACGATGCCGTCTTCTCGCACGATAACGGCTGAAATCCAACGTTGGTCAGATTTTTCAGAAGCGGTCCCGATTTTGAATAGGCCGCCAGCTGACAAGGCTTCAAGGTTAACGGGGCGGGGAGCCAAAAAGTCTTCCGCAGTAACGCCTTCATCAAAGGCTAAGCCCAACAACAAGCGATCGCCTAAAGGAGCACTCACGATCGCGTCGTAGGTAAACTGACTACCTGGAGCCACTGTGTCAGGCAGTAGCACGGTGATCTCTGGCGGCATGCCACCAGCAGTGAGGCGATTTTGCTCTGACAAAATCTCTTGAGCAATTATCTGACCATTTTCGTAGCGCTGTTGCGATCTCACCTCAGCCGTCAGTTGCATTTCCCGGCCAGTTATCAGGCTGGTCCCTTCTACTGTGGTTAAGGTTTCGGCAACCAGCGTGATGCCATCATTCTCCCAAGACAGCAGCTCTACTTCATAGTTCAGGGTGGTGTATTGCGCCCAAAAGTCGCTGAGGGTTGCTTGATAAGCATCACGCGTAAACCCATCGGGACCAACAAAATTAGGGCTGTACAAAGCCATGAGCTGCCCAAGATCCTGAGCGTTAGCAGCGGTCTCAATCGCTTCGAGGGTATTGACTAATGCCGCTGGGGCAGTTTCGGGCGGCGCTGCCTCGGCGGGCTGACCAATCGCCCATCCGATAAGGGCTCCCATACAACCCACAGACGTTAAGATTTTTGCGCAGCTAACCATCGACAATTCTCAGCAACTGTTTTCTTTTGCTTCCTAACATAGCGCGGAACACATCGATTCAGGGGGTTTTAGAGTCAGAGTTAGGGGGATACAGAGATTACCTGTTAAGTGGCTAACTAGCGAGCGATGTTCTTGCTGTAATGGTTAGTCGCGAGCTTCAGGTTGGCGTTGCTGAGACAAGCTTTTCAGAATTGGCATCTTGTTTAATTGATCAGGCTGCAGCGCCTCCCAATCAAGACCCTGGGGTCTGGGCAAGGTCGTGTGAGTGGCGATCGCACTCGTAGGAGTCACAATCCAGTCGAGGGGCCAGTCATGGCCTTGCATAGGCAGGTGATCGTCCTCAACCACTTGTAACTTATGTACCGTCGTCACTATCGGGGTAGAGGGCGGCACCAAGTTGCCTTCTCGCAGCATTGCTAACTCTAAATCCGCAAACCCTGCACCCTTGCCCGTGCGCCCACCCTCGGGGCT
>CAZLYS010000183.1:0-7807 GCA_964563415.1 uncultured Halomicronema sp. | reverse complement strand
TGTCTAATTAGCTGGCATTTTCCTACTGCGGCTGCATAGTTAACCCGGTAGAGCCTCATTTTTGTCCCTAGGAAAGGGTTCCGGGTGTGACTCGTGCTCGACCTCAAAGACGTGACCATACAAACTAGAGAGAATTTGCTTGCCTTCTTGAGTGAGTTTGAGATAAGTAATCGCATCTTTAATAAAGGGATATACCGTCTTCCAATAAAAGCGAGGATAATTGCGGCGCAAATCTTCAGGGTGGCGATATCCCAACTGCTTATTCACCCCGGTTTCTTCAAATTCGTAAAATAGGGCTGGGATTTTATGCAAGTAGCGAGGGTCTGATAGCTGACCAATCAAATCAGCGGCTCGCACTAAGCCGGGGAAATTAAGCGTGTCTTGATGGTCACCATCTAAAGGCACTGGAAATCGCGTCAGTTCAATGTTGCGCTTGATAATCTCGGCATTGATCAGACCATGCCCCCCAAAGCGTTCTTGGACAAACAATTTGCCGCGATCCACATGGTATGGAGTCAGGCTAGCATCGGTGTACCCTTCCTGAAACTGCACTGTTTCATCTTGGTTGCCAGTGGCATAAATTCTGAGCGGCACAACATCCTGACGACAGACCCCCTTCACGTAACCAATGTCGTGGCACACTAACGAAATCGTGAAATGCAGCCAGTCTTCGCACGATACTCGCCCCTCTCGGATATGCTTACCCCGCAAAATTTGCTGACCTACTAAGGTCACAAACATCGCATGTTCGACGTCGTGATACAGGGCATTGCTATTGGCAATCGTTTCGACCCCCATATTCCCCACCCAAGCAATGATGTCGGCATAGTCAGGTTTAAGGCCGCCATAGGTCTGGGTGTAGTTAGACCGCAGCTGAGAGACAAAAGCATTGCCGAGAATTTTGTTGGGGTTGATCATTCGCTTGCAGAGGCGGGTAAGAAAAATTTCGCGCAGACTTTAGAACTGTTCTATCCGATTTGATGAGGGCTCAACAAGATCACCAGAACTCTTCATGCCCGGTTCAAATTTAGACTGGACTGAGGTTGTGCATGACCCATAGAACATTAGCCTCAAGGCACCCTGGTATCAACTTCAGCTAGGTTGACCGGTATTACGCAAGGATTTAATGGAATGATTGTTCTAGAATTGATCTGCCACTTGTGGAAGTGAGACGATGGCTCGATCCAAAACATTTGACCCCCAACTTGCCTTGTTAAAGGCGATGACGGTTTTTTGGGAACAAGGTTATACAGCGACGTCCATTCAAGATCTCGTGGAGGCGATGGGCATTCATCGAGGCAGTTTGTACGACACCTTTCAAGATAAGCGACAGTTGTTTTTACAAGCGATCGCCCTTTACCAAGACACCGTTGTACAGGCGGCGATCTCTCATCTCAAAGCTCCGGGGGCTAGCCGCACCGCGATCGAGCATCATTTTTGGCAACTGGTCGAACGCTCTGTTGAGCAACCCTGCGGCTGTCTAATTACCAATACCTTGGTGGAACTGGCCCCCGAGGATACGGAGTTAGTAGCTGTGCTTAGTCAGGGATTACAGCAAGTCGAAGATGCTTTTTTTCAAGCCCTGGTACGCGCCCAAGATCAGGGCGAAATCCCGGCTCATCAAGATATTCGAACGCTGGCCCACTACCTCACCACTAGCCTGCAGGGGTTACGGGTAATGTCTCGCCTGCAACCGCATGCTGATTCCCTGCGACCAACCATACAGCTCATTCTCAAAGCCTTGGATTGAGATAGCAAAACTGACTTTTGCGGGGAACTAAGGAATCAGTATTTAATTTAAGATCCACAATCTCGGTACGGGCGCACGGTCGTGCGCCCCTACGGAAAACCGAAATGACACATTAATTCATCCGCGCTCCTAACCCCAAAACCGACTGGTGGATATTGCTATGCGCCTTAACTCAGACAACTCTCAGGAATTCCTAATTTCTTTTTTGAACAATCAGTCCAGAATTAAGTTGTCGATACAAGGAGTCCGACCCTCATGACTTTGACCCAAGACCTAGCGAACTTAGCGGCACAGAATGCTGACAGAATTCCGGCTGAAGCACAAGCGGTAATGGCGCAAGCAGCGGATGACATTGCCCAACTCGGTCTTGAAGACAAGAGTTTAAAGACGGGCGATCGCCTGCCCGAATTTACTTTGAGTAATGCAGTGGGTAAGTCGGTCAACATTAGTAACCTGCTGCAGCAAGGCCCTTTAGTGATTGCGTTTTATCGAGGGGGCTGGTGTCCATATTGCAATCTAGAACTGCGGGCGCTGCAACAAGCTCTGCCAGCCATTGAAGCTCAAGGAGCTCGGTTAGTGGCGATCGCACCAGAAACCCCCGACAACTCTCTCTCCACTCAAGAAAAGAACGACCTATCGTTTGAGGTGCTGAGCGACATTGGAAACCAGGTAGCACGAGAGCTGGGTCTGGTCTTCACTCTGCCTGAATATCTCCGTCCGGTGTATCAAAGTTTTGGGATTGATGTTGCGGCCCATAATGGCGATGAGAATTTTGAGCTTCCTGTACCTGCGACCTACGTCGTCACTCCCGAAGGGAAAATCGTTCACCATTTCGTCAACGTTGACTATAAGCAGCGGGAAGATCCTGAAAACATTTTGGCGGTACTGCGATCCCTCAAGGTCACTGCTTAGTTTGACGCCGGCCCAATGACGCTTCCACGTGTTTCAAGCGAGTGTTCCAGGCTGTAATGTTGGGGCACTCGCTTTTGTCACTGATCCCTCTGCAGCAACGAATAAATCGAACCGTTAACGCGAAGGCTTGCCGTGGCATTGCTTATATTTTTTGCCGCTGCCGCACCAGCAGGGTTCGTTTCGGTTCGGTTCCACAGGAGGCAGATGGTCGCCATCGACATAAAACCAGACGCCTTTCTGTTTTTGGAAGCGCGATCGCTCATGGATTTGGCTGAGTTGATCAGCCTGAAATCGAGCAACAAATTCGACCATTCCGACTTCGTCCGTAGATTGTCCCTGCTGAGTCGCGAGAATGGTGAGCCCGAGCCACGTCGTATTCTTCATACTTTTGCTGAGGCTGGCGCGATCGCTAAAGCTGCGTTTCGTCGGGTGATGCGTCGCCATCAAGTAATCAATATTGCTGATGCAATAAGCGGTGTAACGCGATCGCATCAGCGCTTCTGCTGTCGGAGCTGCTTTCTGCCCTGATAGATAAGGCTCGCAGCAGCTCAAAAAAGGGCGCTGACTCCCACAAGGACATTGCGAAAAAGCCGTCATAGAACTATTTCTGACGAAATGTGATGTGCTGCCGCGATCGGCATAATTGAAATATTAGCTCCCCCACAGTCGGGTACTGAAAACGATACGGGGATGACTCAACCGACGCCTCAGACAAACCTTCAAAGTGCCTGAGGAATCGGCAACTGGATACACGGTTCACCGTGACACTGACTCACCTCAACCATTACATGAGCCAGTGAAGTTAGATGAGTGAGCAGCTTTTTGTACTCTTCTGGGTCCTTGGGATAGTGGGTCACGATGGTCATCGCTGCGGCTAATTGATGTTGATTGAGATACCACACGTGTAAGTCAGCAATGCGGTTATCGGCATCAGCTTCGATCGCGGTCATAATGTCACGCTTGATGTCTTTATCAACGGCGGCATCCAGCAAAATCGAGCTGGTATCGACGATCAAGCCATAAGCCCATTTCGTAATGACGGCAGCCCCGACCAAACCCATTAGCGCATCCATCCAGACCCAATCGACATACTTCCCCGCAAACAGGGCCACGATAGCAAACACCGACGTCAAAGCATCAGCCAAGACATGGAGATAAGCCGCCCGCAAATTTTGATCCTGTCCATGATGGTGGCCGTGATTATGATGGTAGCCATGGTTGTGATGGTGGTCGTGATCATGGTGCTCATGCAACAGCCAGGCACTCGCCAAATTGACCAATAAGCCAAGACTAGCGACCCCAATCGCCTCATTGAATTGAATTTGGTGGGGTTGGAAAAAGCGCTCAACTGATTCAAATGCCATCAAAAAGGCCACCACTGCTAAAGCGATCGCACTGGCAAATCCCCCCAGCACACTCACCTTGCCAGTACCAAACGTGTACCGCGGATCAGCAGCATGTTTGCGCGCGTAGTGATAAGCAAAAATCGTAATCCCAAAAGCCGCCACATGGGTTGCCATGTGCCAGCCATCAGCCAATAACGCCATTGAGCCAAAGACTGTGCCAGCAATGATTTCGGCAACCATCATGACCGCGGTGAAGGCAATCACGATTTTGGTATTTCTTTCGGCATGACTCTGATCTTCAGAGAAGTCATGGGAGTGTTGCCATTGCTCAAGCGTATGAATATGCATAAAACTCCTCGGGCTGTAGCGATACACGCAACTTTTGCAGAAGGGTTGATGGCCTTTAGCAAAAATGGCTGATAGGGTGGCCTTGGCTGCTGGGTTCAAGACTCGCGATCGGGCCGAGTTTGTAGGCCAGCCAAGGCCATATTCTATCGAGTAGACAACTGCGGTGGCGCGGTTCGCCAGAGTTCTTCAAGTTTGTTAGCAGGAATGGTGAGATACAGGATGTCTTGGTTGTTTAGCTGGTGAGATAGCAGGTCAAAACCGTGGAGGGCGCCCTGGGGTGTCTGAATGTAGAGTGGCACCAAATCAGCCTCTTGAGCAATATCCGCAATTCGCTTGCCGAAAAAAGTATGTCCAGGGGTAATCAGCGTGCCTAGCGCAACCCACAGACTGTGGCCAGTAATGCCGCTACCTAAGACCTGGCCCCCTAGTGCCGCAGCGGCAAAAGACGGTGCCGCCAGCTCCGTCGGACTCATCACCTGCTCAAACTCAAAGACTTGCTGCACCTGCCGAGCAAAGTCGGCATCTTGGTTGCGGACAACGATAGGTAATTGGTGGGCCAGACTTTTAGCGGTTAAGGCAATTTCAAGATTATCAGTGTCATGGCTGGTCACTGCCAATAGTGCTGAGGCCGTAGTAATGCGCGCTTCGTTGAGCGTGTCGGGCAAGCTAGCATCGGCCAAAACAACGGGGATTTTCATCGCCCGCGCACGATTTACAAACCGACCCTGAGGATCGCGTTCGATCGCGACGACATCGTAGCCACCAAGCTTAAGTTGCCGAGCAATTTGAAACCCCACCCCCCCCAAACCACAAACGATGTAGTGATTGCGTTGGGGCAACTGCACCGCATTCCAGACTTGATGAAAATGGCTGCCCAACACTAGATCATTGAGCAGGGCATAAAAGACACCAATCACCCCAGCCCCGACCAGCATCATGATGGCAGTAAACACTTTGATCGCGACGGGGGCCTGTTCCGCCACTTCTTCGTGTCCGCCCGCCCCGGTCAACATGCCCACAGTGAAATACAAGGCGTCAGCAATTGCGACATCGAAACTCACACTGATATAAATCAATGTCGCAGCAGAAATCAGGAGAAATAGCACTAGCGTAATCGCCAGCGCGGCCTGACTCTGCCGCCGAAATTGCATTAATCCGGCCAAAAAGCTGCGAATGCGCCGTTCCCAAGTGAGTCGCTGCATGCGGCCTAGCGAAGGACGGGTCGCAATAATGAGGTGATCGCCTTCTGATAGCTTATGGTCTTGCAGCACTGCTGACACCAGGTCAATTTTTTGTTGAGCCGCTTGGTAATACACCAGCATGCGATCGCGATTTTCCCAAAGGTGCCTTAGCAAAGCACCATTCCACGGGTGATTCGCATCAATGTATTCTTCGTACATGGGCCAGTTGCGCCCCATTAAATCGATCTGACCAATCGCCTTATTTCCCAAGGCGGCAAAGGCAAAAATAGGGCCAGATAGCGCTGATACACTCATCGAGACGTGATAAGAGAGTGTTTGATCAAGTCGACTGCCCAAACGAGTATTCAACAGTCGATTAATCACGCGAATGCGGGGATTAAGCACTCGCGCCTGGGTCAGAATGGCTAGATTGAGGGCATCGTCTGACACCATTAGCAGTAGCGCTGATGCCTCATGGATACCGGCTTGAATCAGCACATCTGGCGATCGCAGATCACCCACAATCACGTTTTCTTCATCAATGGGATAACTGCTAATGCCAACCACCTGAACACCCTGACGCTGCAATAGCGAAAAGACTCGGTGGCCTGTATTTCCTAGCCCGCAGACGATTATTTTAGGCTTCATTTAGGTGTGGAGCGCCCGATGTTGGGGATACATTCCATTCGCTTTTAGTCCCTGCTTAATAGTGTCTAGGGCCAACTCAAAAACGTTGTAGTTAGAGATACATCTGTACGGTTTTTTATGGGTTCCGATGGGTATAGCGACGGGTGGGGTCGTCGCGACGCAGTTGACGACAGAATCTGATATGGACTTTTGGTAAGCCAACCAGCAGCCAGCAGATCCATGATCTAACAAGACTGGTCAAATGTTCTGCAAACGACGTCCTGTAATCAGTTTTACCCATACCGTCCCACCAATATCATCAAATGCTCACGAAATATCGAGCTATTTGCTGCTTTTGCTACACCCTCAAAAACCAAACCTCTATAATGTCAAAATAGCTATACAGGGGTGGAGAGGACATTTTCTCTGCCCCATTGTTGTCTAGACGCTAATCATCTAGACGAATAACTTGGCTAGAGCTTTTGATTGTGGGTCAACGGTACGGCTATACCCGATGAGGGTCGACTCAAGTTCATCTATCACTGTTTCTGTTGATTACAGTCTATCTGTTTTGCTTCAAAGGTATTCACCATGCGCACTGCCTATTTATTGGTTTCCCACGGGAGTTCTGACCCTCGGCATCAGGCCGGGTTAACTCGGCTAGCCCGTGGTATGCGCCAGCATTTGGGACGCTTGAGCCGCAGTGCACAGGCTGGTGTCAACCATCAGGGTTCAGCAACTTTGACAGAGTCTCTGAGTGCAGCATTACTGCCCACTCTGGAGTCTTATAACTCAGGTATCGAGCCAACGCTATTGCGATCGCGATCGCAAACTCAGGGAATTGCGTCTAATTTGCCAATTGTGGGGACCGCCACCCTCGAAGCTGCCGAGTATTCACTGGCTGAGCAGATTGTGCAATTTACCCAGCGCATTGCTCGACAGGATGTCCATCAGCTCGTCATCATCCCGCTGTTTTTGCTAGCTGGGGTGCATGTCAAAGAAGATCTACCAACGGAAATTGCCGCCGCTCAACAGCAGCTTCCGGCTGACCTCAAGGTCAAGTGCTTAGCCTATCTCGGCAGTCGGCAACTATTCAAACAATACGTAGCAGCCCGACTGGCTAAAACCAAGGCTGACCGTTGCGTATTGTTGGCTCATGGTAGCCGTCGCACTGCGGGCAATCGCACTATCCAACAATTAGGACGGGGACTCGATGCAGATGTCGCCTTTTGGAAGGTGGCCCCTGATTTAGAAACGCAGGTATACAATCTGATGCAACAGGGGCATCAGCATATTGCGATCGCGCCTTTCTTCTTGTTTCCCGGCAGTATTACTGATGCGATTGTCCATCGTACGGAGCAAATTGCTGAACATCTACCCAAGCTTTCTTTGCGCCTGCTATCCCCTTTGGGTACGAGCAGTGACTTGAGCAAAATCATTGCTGAAATGGCTCTGACCACTTCGCACCGTTTATCGACCATGCCTTGGAGTCAGGCCACTTCAGCAGTGGCCGAAAATAGCATTACCGCTTAAGATTCTCTTAATCTTTTTAAGGCCAAGCTGCTAATGCAGCACCCGTATGCACCATAGAGGGGAATAGTGACATGACGAATGTGCGTCAGCACAATCAACGCGATCGCTTG